>JAAYZO010000999.1 GCA_012514865.1 Lentisphaerota bacterium
CTGGCGCAGAGCCCCGGGTGGGGGGGCGCGCGCCCTATGGCCAGCAGGACCACCGGGGTCGAGACCAGGGCCACCCAGGCGTAGAAGCACCACAGGACGCGGTGCTGGTAGAAGATGCGCAGGTTGGCGGTCAGCGCGCTCATGGACGGGCCTCCCCAGCGGCCGCCGGGTAGGTCAGGACCAGGCGGTAGAGCTCCTCGAGGGGCAGCGGCAGCGTCTCGACCCGGCAGGCGAGGCCCGAGAGGGCGCGCGACAGGTCGGCCGGTCCGGCGGCGCCGCGCAGGGTGACCTCGGCAGTGCCGTCGCCGCGGCGGCATTCGAGGATGCCGTCGAACGGCAGGGGATGGGGCAGGGTGCCCTGGACAGCGCTGAGGCGCAGGCGGCAGAACTCCTCCTGGAGGCGGTCGAGGGGGAGGTCGCGCAGGATGCGTCCGTGGTCCATGATGACGACATGGTCGATGACCTTCTCGACATCGCTGAGGATATGCGACGAGATCACGATGGTGCGTTGGCCGTCCTGGATCAGGCTGATGAGGAGGTCGAGGAAGCGCATGCGTGCGAGGGGGTCGAGGGCGGCCGCGGGTTCGTCGAGGAGGAGCAGCTCCGGCTCGAAGGCGATGGCGATGATGAGGGCCAGACGCTGGCGCTGGCCTGGCGAGAGGGTGCCGATGCGCGCCCCGCTCGTGAGTTCGGATTCGGCCAGGAGACGCTCCTCGAGAGCCGTGTTCCAACTCGGGTAGTAGGCGGACACATAGCGGACAAACTGGCGGACTGTCATCCAGTCGAGGAGCTGGGCATCCTGGTGCACATAGCCGATACGGGCCAGGTGCTCCGCAGCGAGGGCGCGGGCCTCGCAGCCGAGGGTCAGGCACGAGCCGCTGTCGGGGAGGAGCATCCCGATGAGGTGTCGCAGGAGGGTGCTCTTGCCGGCGCCGTTGGCACCGAGGAGGCCGACGATGCTGCCGGTCCGGACCTCCAGGCTGACGCGGTCCAGGGCCACCGTCCTGCCGAAACGCTTGGTCAGGTCACGCACCTGCACTGCCGCACCCACGCCGTTCATCGCTGGTCCCTCCGCCTGCTGTACTCGCGCATCAGATCTCGGTAGATCGCCATGGCCTCGTCCTCGGCGATGCCCATCTGGACGGCACTGGCCGCCGCCGCGCCCAGGGCCTCCGCCAGGAGGGCCCGGCAGTCGCGGTCGCGCTGACGCGGCGCCAGGGGGGCGACGAAGAGCCCGACGCCGCGGCGGCGTTCGAGGAGGCCCTCGGCCTCGAGCAGGGCGTAGGCCTTGCTGACGGTCATCGGGTTGACGCGGATCTGGATGGCCAGGTCGCGCACCGGCGAGAGCTGCGCCCCGGTGGCGAGCCGGCCGGCGAGGATCTGCTGGCGGATCTGATCCTGGATCTGCCGGAAGATCGGCACGCCGCTGTGGTTATCGAGGTGAATCAGGTCCATGGCTGTCTATCCATGCGCATTAGTACGCTAATACACTAAGACGCGATGCGGGCAAGCGCAAGGGGGCGCTGAGGGAAAACGGCTCTTCCGGCAACTGCGTGCTTCCGGTGAAGACGGGAAGAGCATGTGCGTGGACCTCCCCACGGCACACGTCCTGATGTGGACGACCCTTAGCCTGACCTATTCACGCGCTGCACGGCGTCCCGTGAGCAGGCCACCCTTTGGGCTTCGACGCGAGGCACTTGCGGCCTCTTGCTCA
>JAAYZO010001000.1 GCA_012514865.1 Lentisphaerota bacterium
ACGCCCAACGCTGAACGCCCAACGCCCAACGTTCAACGCCCAACGTTCAACGCCGGACTCCGTGCCCCCCCGAACTCCCCGGACTCCCCCGACCCACGCCGCCCACTGCTCTGCCGCAAAGAAGCGCAAGAGGCGCAAGAGAGACAGGGGGAAGCCCCCCCACCACACACCACTGCCGGCCGCCCGCCGCGTGCGCCGCGCCCCGGCCGCCATTCCCGTCCTGCTCCTCTCCGTCCTGCGACTCGTCACGCTTCCAGCACATATCCAGGCCGGTAAAGTCAAATTAGAGGACCGACCCGGGGCGCGTCACGCTTCCGGCATGTATCCAGGCCGGTAAAGTCAGATTAGAGGACCGACCCGGCGGCACCTGCGGCCGAGTCTACGGCGCGCTCTTCCTGCTGCCAGGCGGGCCCCGGCCGAGTATCCATGGCCAGGACGCGTCGGAAGATGCGCTTGGCAAAGGGCATCATCCCGGAGCGCACAATGGGCACCCACAATGGGTCGACCTTGCTCCAGGCGACATTGTAGGCGATGCGTTTGAGCGGCGCCGGAAGGCCGCGGTTGCGGGTCAGGATGGACCGGTACGAGAGGAACTGGCGATAGGCCTCCTGGTGACCCGCCTCGAGCTGCTCCGGCGTCATGCGCCGCGGCCGGAAGACGGCGTGGTCGGTGTCGTAGCGGCTCCAGTCGCGGTGCAGGAGGCGGCCGTCGGCCTCGAGTTGGGTGAAGGTCGCCGTGCCCGGGAAGGGCGTGAGGATGTGAAAGGTCGCCGTCAGGATGTGGTTCCGTTCGGTGAACTCGACGGTGCGTTCGAACACATCCTGCCCATCGCCGTCGAAGCCGAACACGAAGCTGCCGTTGATCATGATGCCGGCGTCGTGAAAGCGCCGGCAGGCATCGGCGTAGTCGGTGGCGGCATTCACCGGCTTGTTCTGAAGGCGCATGGTCTCGGGCGAGAGCGACTCGAAGCCGACGAAGAGGCTGCGGCAGCCGGCGGCGTAGGCCTCGTCGAGATAGCCGGGGGTACGGGTGACATCGAGCGACCCGGCGGCCTGCCAGAGGATACCCGAGCCGCGCAGGACCGCGAACAGCCGCCGGGCATGCGCCCGATCGGCGAGGAGGTTGTCGTCGAGAAAGAACACCAGCCCGTCGTCGACCTCAGCAAGTTCGCGCTCGAGCGCCGCCAACGGCCGGGCCTCGTGGTAGTCGCGGCCCCAGAAACTCGACTTGTAACAGAAGTCGCAGGCGTGCGGGCAGCCCCGCGAGGTCACCATGGTGTGCCGAATGAGGTAGCCGCGCGGATTCATGAGGTCGCGGCGCGGCAAGGGCACCAGGCCGGCGGAACCCACACACGGCCCGCGGTAGACACGACGCAGACACCCCGCCTCGACGTCCCGCAGAATCGCCGGCCAGACGGCCTCGGCGGGACCCAGGCAGATCGCGTCGGCATGCGCTGCGGCCTCCTCCGGCAGGGTCGTCGGGTGAATGCCACCAAGAACAACCTTGGCGCCGCGACCCCGCCACAGCGCCGCCAGGGCATAGGCGCGATGCGCCGAAGAGACGTACGTCTGGATGCCGACCAGATCGAACGGCCCCGAGACCTCGCTGGACTCGATGTGCTCGTCGCGCACGATCACTTCCCAGCCGTCGCGGGGCGTCAGACCGGCCAGAGTCAGCAGACTGAGCGGCGGAAATCGCGAGTACTTGATCAGACGGAATACACGGTCGCACGATTGCTGCAGCGCGGGCAGGATGAGCAGGACTCGGCGTGTCATGGGGTGTCTCCCAGCGAATACTGTTGGACAGTGCACTTTGTTATACAGAGTTTACGGGTAACGCCACGGCCCGGTGCGGCCGCGGACGGAAACGGCGTCAGCGCGGCGCGCCGCCGGAATCGGGGCTGGGGTTGGGGGTGGGGGTGGGG
>JAAYZO010001001.1 GCA_012514865.1 Lentisphaerota bacterium
AGTCGCGGCAGGCGGGCACCCCGAGCCGTCAAACGGAAGACAAAGTGGCCCAAGAAGCCGCCAGACAGCAAGGCCGAGAAGGTGTCTTGGACTGTAACCATTCTAAGTGAAGAGTATTAGACCCGTCTGACCTGTCTGACTTGCCTGACTCCTCCGACCGGCCCGACAGCCACGGCGCCGCCGGCGCCCGTGGCGGTTGCGGCCACCGCGGCCCGGCGCTATGGTCTGGCGTCTGCCGGCCGGGGCGAGCCGTCGCCCCGAGCGCCGCGCCGAGGAACTCAGCGGGGATCAGGCCCACATGGACAGAATTGTCGACCTCTTCGTACCGGGGCGCGTCTGCCTCTTCGGCGAGCACTCCGACTGGGCCGGCGCCTACCGGCGCTTCAACTCGGCGATCGAGCCCGGCCGGGTCATCATCACCGGCACCAACCAGGGCCTCTACGCCCGCGTCAAGGCCTGCCCCGGACGCCTGCGGATCCATACCACCCTGCCCGACGGCAAACGCCTCAGCGAGGACCTGCCCCTGGAACGCGAGCGCCTCCTCGAGACCGCCCGCGCCGGCGGCTTCTTCAGCTACGCCGCCGGGGTCGCCTATGCCATCCTGACCTACTACGACGTCGACGGCATCGAGATCGACAACCACCGCACCACCCTCCCGGTCAAGAAGGGCCTCAGCTCCTCCGCCGCGCTCTGCGTCCTGGTGGCCCGCGCCTTCAACCGCCTCTACGACCTGAAGCTGACCCCGCGCGCCGAGATGGAGGCCGCCTACCAGGGCGAGATCCTGACGCCGTCGCGCTGCGGCCGCATGGACCAGGGCTGCGCCTATGGGCAGGTACCCGTCCTGATGACCTTCGACGGTGATCTGCTGCAGACCTCACGCCTGAGCGTCGGCCGCCACATCCCGCTGCTGGTGGCCGACCTCAAGGGCCACAAGGACACCATCCGCATCCTCGCCGACCTCACCCGCGCCTACCCCTTCCCCGTGGACGAGGCGAGCCGCCGTGTCCATGCCGCCCTCGGGCCGCTCAATGCGGCCCTCATCGAGCGCGCTGTGGCGGTCCTCCGTGACGGCGATGCGGCCGGCCTGGGGGCCCTGATGACCGAGGCCCAGCGGCACTTCGACGAGGTCCTCATGCCGGTCTGCCCGAGCGAGCTGACGGCGCCGCGCCTGCATGCGGTCCTGGCTGACGAGCGCGTGCGCGCGCTCTCCTACGGCGGCAAGGGCGTCGGCTCGCAGGGCGACGGCTGTGTGCAGCTCGTCGCCCGCGGCGACGACGAGCGCCGCCAGCTCGCGGCCTACCTCGAGGCGACCTGGGGCATGGAGTGCTACGACCTCGACCTGGAGCCGCCGCGCCTGGTGCGCAAGGCCATTATCCCGGCGGCCGGCTTCGGCACCCGCATGTTCCCCGCCACCAAGGCGGTGAAGAAGGAGATGCTGCCGCTGGTGACGCCCGCCGGCGAGTGCAAGCCGATCCTCCTGGCCATCGTCGAGGAGGCCCTCGAGGCCGGCATCGAGGAGATCGCCATCATCGTGCGCGCCGGCGACGAGCCGTTCTACGAGCACTTCTTCCGCGACCTGCCGGCGCCGGAGCACTACCGCAAGCTCTCCGAGAAGGCCCGCCAGGCCTGCCATGACCTCGCCGAGATCGGCCGACGCATCACCTTCATCCCGCAGCGCGAACAGCTCGGCTTCGGCCACGCCGTGTACTGCGCCCGCGACTGGGTGGGC
>JAAYZO010001002.1 GCA_012514865.1 Lentisphaerota bacterium
GTGCCGCAATCTCTACAACGATCCGGCCTGGCGCAGCGAACGCGACGCCCTCCTGGAGCGCCTCCTGAATCACCTCATGCGCACCGAGACCGGCTATAACGGCTGGCGCACCGCCCCCTACTGACGGGACGTCCTCCACGGGCTCCTGGCCGCCAACGGCGGCAGATCCGGAAACCACGGTCACTGGGGAAGGAGACGGCCTTGACGACAAGAGAGTACATCGAGAGCAGGCTTCGAGTCTGGGGGATGCTCCCCACGGTCCTTGTCCTCGCTTTCCTAGCCCTGTCTATTCCGTTCCTGGCAGGGCTCATAGGAGCCGAGGCGATGGCCGGCTTCCTGGCGGCAACCGTATTAGGCTTGGTGCTGAGCTTCGTCGTGTCGCGATGCCGTTTCCGGTGCCCGTCGTGCGCTGGCACGCTGACGCCGCTGGCCTACTACAACCGCACTCCGGTGCTCCGACTGCCAAGGAAGGTGACCCATTGCCCGCTATGCGGTATCTGCTTTGACGAAGAACGGAAGGTCTGAGCGTCAGCCTTCCTGCGGGCCTCCGTTCCGGCGCCCTGAAAGGGCATCATTCATTAGCCCAGGACAACGCCCTGGGACATCGGACATGACGCATCGCAGGCTGAACGTCTGCGACAAGAACCATTCGCGCCACAACGCGGTGTCTCATGCGAGCCGCCCCGACTCGACAGAGGCATGGTAGCGACGGAGTGTGGGGTCAGCCCTTCCCGAGAGCCCCGTACTTCCTTGCCGCGGCGAAGTAGGCGCGCACGTTTTCGATCGGCGTGCCGTCGCGGATGCTGTCCGAGGTGCCGAGGATGAACCCGGTCGGCCCGGCCACGGCGATGGCGTCGCGCACGGTGCGGTCGATCAGGTCCGGGGTGCCGAGCTTGAGCACGTAGATCAGATCGGTGTAGCCCTTGAGGCAGACGCGGTCGCCGATGCGGCGCTTGACCGCGGCCAGGTCCACGTCGCCCACCGGTGGCGGCGTGAGCGTCTCCAGGACGTCGATGCCCGCGTCCGCCAGGAGGTCGAGGATCGCCATGCACTTGCCGTCGTCGTAGTAGTCAGCGGTGCCGCCGGCGGCGTGGATCAGGGCGCAGGCTTCACGCAGTTGCGGCTGGTAGACGTCGGTCCAGAACGGCGGCGACCACCCGGTCGACATGCTGTTGTAGTACCAGTTCAGGAAGAAGTGGCGCACGCCCGCGGTCAGCGCCACCTGGATCTCCGCCATCTGCTGCTGGTGCCCGATGTCCATCAGCTCGGCGAAGAACTCGCGGTCGTCGAAGTACAGCACCATCAGGTCCTCGGTGGACATCATCTCGCCGGCCCGGTGGTTCAGCGCCGAGTGGATGTTGAGCTGCACCAGCCCGTTCTCGCCGACCCGCTCGACCTCCCTGAAGTACGCCGCAACGTCGGCACGCTTCGGATCGGGCAGCAGGTAGCGCACCGCGGCCAGGTCGGCGCGGCTCTTGACAAGGTGTTCGGTGCGGAAAGGATTGGGCGACATGCCGAAGCGACGGTCGCCCTTGGGCGGGATGCAGAGCCTGTCGGTCAGCGTCCCCCCTGGCGTCCGGAAGGTCCGCGTGGCCACGTCGAAATCGCCGTCCTTACTCCAGGCGACCGTGCACTCGACGCCGGGCAGGTCGTAGCTGTCCCGCACTCCCAACTCGAACGGCGACCAGAACACGCTGACGTTCGTGTGCAGGTCGAAGGCGAACTCGTGCGCCGCGCGCAGTTGCGTCTCCAGCGAGGCATTGCCGTAGTAGTCCATTGCCCAGAAGGCGAAACGCGGCGAACAGGGAATGCGATCCACCTCGGCGCGACGATAGGCAGCAAGAAGGCGCTCACGAGAGGTCATCGTCAGCATCGCACGCTTCCTCCATACCGATACCTGTGTTCCCGGTCGACCCCACCGCTCCTGGTCCGGACGTCCAGATGTTATCGTACATTACGTGCGTATTGCGCGTCCATACGTTAGGGAATCTTACAGAAAGTTGTACGTTCCAGCATTTCTTGCCATGAACACGACGTTCCGTTCGCTGCCGCCCCTGGACGACTGGCTGGAGCACCTCGATCCCCGGCTGGTGTGCAGCCACCTTGCGGACCGCCGGCATGGCGCCCTGTAAGGGCATCATTCGTCAGCCCAGGGCAACGCCCTGGGAAAGGGACCGTTCCGCATGGCAGGCTGAAAGTCTGCGACAAAACGACGCACGCCCCGACGCGAAGTTTCATACGAGGCTCGCGCCTGCATCGACCGGAATCTCGCCGGAAACGGAAGGCCCCTGGTGACACCAACGGGAGATCGACGGCAAAGCCTTACTAATCGTCGCGCTATAGTCTGGACGGTTGCGGATGTGACCCGCCGGGTGAGACGGTCCAGACAATCCGGAGCCGATCTTTAACCACGAAA
>JAAYZO010001003.1 GCA_012514865.1 Lentisphaerota bacterium
GCGACCAGGCCTTCCACGGCCGCGTCCTGGAGGCCCTCCGCGCCGACCTCATGGGCCACACCGACGAGGGCTTCGTCTACCGCCTCGACTTCCGCCTGAGGCCCTACGGCCGGGCCGGCACCCTGGCTGTCTCGACCCGGGCGCTGCAGCGCTACTACGCCTCGGCGGCGGCGCTCTGGGAGGTCCAGGCGCTCCTCAAGGCCCGGCCCATCGCCGGCAGCCGCGCCCTCGGCGACGGCCTCCTCGCGGAACTCCGGCCCATCCTGCGCCGGCCCCGGGACGGCGCCCGCATCGCCGCCTCGGTGCGGCACCTGCGCGACCGGGCCGGCCGGCACCGCGCCGAGGCCGCCGGCACCGATATCAAGAACGGCCCGGGCGGCATCCGCGATGTCGAGTTCCTCGTCCAGGCCCTGCAACTGGCACACGCCCACCGCGAACCCGGCGTCCTCGCCGCCGGCACCGGCGAGGCCATCGAGGCCCTCGTCGCCGGCGGACAGCTCGGCCCGGAGCACGGCCGTCGACTCCAGGACAACTACGCCTTCCTGCGCCGCGTCGAGCACTTCCTCCAGCTCCTCGACGACCGCCAGACCCACACCCTCCCCGGCCGCGACGCCGACCGCGACGCCCTGGCCCGGCGCGTCCTCGGACCGCGCCACCACGGCGCCGACCTCATGGCCGCCGTCCACGAGGTCACCGGCAGCACGGCCGAGCTGTTCGCCTCCGGCCTGCACGACCTCGAGAAGCCCTGAAACACGGCGCCCGGGGAGCGCCGCTCGGCTCGTGGCGCCCACTCAGAGCCCCGCGGACCGGCCAGTAGGTCCGCGGCGCCGGAGAACCCCTGCCCGCCTCTGTCCCCTCTGTCCCCTCTGTCCCTTGGGTCGCTGTCGTCCCTTGGGTCCCTTTCCGGGCGCCCTGCGGTCGGGGCCGGCGCGCCGCGCCGTGGGTACATTTGCGTGCCACACCCGCCTTACCGGCACGTTATCGTGCCGCCATCCGCCGCCGGCGCGGCCCGGACACGGCCGCGCCAGCACCTCTGCAAGCGCTTGCCCCGTTGGCTCTTGCGCGTCATTCATCGGCCCTATCTGCGGCCTTGGCACACGGGTTGCTCAAGGGTCCAGGCAAACCACAGGGTGTCGTCCGGCCGTGGAGTCGGTCCGGTGCGGCCCTGCAAGCAGGAGACTCTGGTGATGTTCACGACGGCGCGCGAGATTCTGGACTTCGTGAAGGCGAGGGGCGTGCAGGCGATCGACCTGCGCTTCATGGACTTCCCCGGCCTCTGGCAGCACTTCACGATCCCGACGCACGAGCTGAGCGAGGCGGTGTTTGACGAGGGCCTCGGCTTCGACGGCAGCTCGATCCGTGGCTGGCAGGCGATCAACGAGTCGGACATGCTGGTCAAGCCGGTGCCGCAGACGGCGTTTGTCGACCCGTTCTTCGGGCACAGGACCCTGGTGCTGATCTGCAACATCTGCGACCCGATCACCGGCGAAGACTACACGCGTGACCCGCGCAACATTGCGCGCAAGGCCGAGGCGTACCTGGCGCGCACGGGGCTGGGCGACGCGGCCTACTTCGGTCCGGAGGCCGAGTTCTTTGTCTTCGACGACGTCCGTTTCGATCAGAACCAGCACTCGGGGTACTACTACCTCGACTCCGA
This sequence comes from Lentisphaerota bacterium, assembly GCA_012514865.1. GTDB lineage: Bacteria > Verrucomicrobiota > Lentisphaeria > Oligosphaerales > JAFGRS01 > JAGVUW01. Next base: position 1,658 of record JAAYZO010001003.1, read on the forward strand.
GGAAGGCGCCTGGAACTCCGGCCGTCGCGAGGGCGTGGACGCCAGCGGCGCCTCGCACAACACCGGCTACAAGCTGCGCTACAAGGAGGGGTACTTCCCGGTGCCGCCGGCCGACAGCCAGCAGGACATGCGCAGCGAGATGATGCTGACCCTGGAGGAGATCGGGGTGCCGATCGAGCGTCAGCACCACGAGGTGGCCACGGGCGGTCAGGCCGAGATTGACATCCGCTACGCGCCGCTGGTGGTCATGGGCGACATGATGCTGAAGTACAAGTACGTCATCAAGAACGTCGCCCGCAAGTATGGCAAGACCGCGACCTTCATGCCCAAGCCGCTCTTCGGCGACAACGGCAGCGGCATGCATGTGCACATGTCGATCTGGAAGCATGGCGAGCCGCTGTTTGCCGGCGACGGCTATGCCGGTCTGAGTGACATGGCCCTGTACGCGGTGGGCGGCCTGCTGCGGCACGCCCCGGCCCTGCTTGCCTTCTGCAATCCGACGACCAACAGCTACAAGCGCCTGGTGCCGGGCTTCGAGGCGCCGGTGAATCTGGCCTACTCGAGCCGCAACCGCTCGGCCTCGATCCGTATCCCGATGTACTCGAGCAACCCGAAGACGAAGCGGCTCGAGTTCCGCTGCCCGGATCCGAGCTGCAACCCGTACCTGGCGATGGCGGCGATGCTGATGGCGGCCATCGACGGCATCCAGAACAAGATCCACCCCGGCGAGCCCCTCGACCGCGATATCTACGACATGTCGCCGGAGGAACTGGCGGTGGTGCCGACCACGCCGGGCAGCCTGCGCGAAGCCCTGATGGCCCTCAAGGCCGACCACGAGTTCCTGCTCAAGGGCGACGTCTTCACCCAGGACGTCATCGACACCTGGATCCGCTACAAGATCGAGAACGAGGTCAACGCCCTGGCGCTGCGGCCGCACCCGTGGGAGTTCAAGCTGTACTACGACATCTGAGGTCTCGTGTGTGCCGCCCGGCGCCGGCCCCGCCGGTCGTCCGGGCGGCTCGTAGGAGGCATGGCGTGGCAGCACGGCGGCGGCCTCCGGGGCAGCGTGCCGCGCTGACGCGGCGGTGTGCGCCGCGGCCTGGTATGGAACATCGCGTCGTTGGGTTGTCGATGCCGTTACGGCTCGTGGACGCATTCGCGTCTGTGGACACTCGCGCCCCACACCGATGGCGATCGATGTTGCGCCTTGCCATGTCCGGCGCCGGCGCGCCGGGGATCTGGCTGAAGGGGTGCCGGAGGCGGGCGGTGAAACCGTCCTGCACCCCCGCGGGCAGGGCTGTGCAAGCCCCGCTGCGTGGCCTATAGTACAACCTTTAACGTCCAGGCTGTGGCGGTGCCGTGGCGAGTCCGACCACGACGACGCCGCGCCAGGCAGATCGGCGACTCATGTCGGAACATCCCTACAGAACCCATACCTGCGGGGCGCTGCGCAGCGCCGACATCGGCACCCGTGTCCGGCTGGCCGGCTGGGTGCACCGTGTCCGTGATCATGGCGGCATCGTCTTCGTCGACCTGCGCGACCACTACGGCGTGACGCAGGTGGTGATCGATCCGGGCCAGCCCTTCTATGCCGACTTCAACCGCCTGCATCTCGAGTCGGTGGTCAGCATCTGCGGCCCGGTCGTCGAGCGGCAGCCGGAGACGCGCAACCCGAAGCTGGACACCGGCCTGGTGGAGGTCCACGTCGAGGCCCTCGAGGTCCTCAGCCGCGCCGAGGTGGTGCCGATCAGCGTCAACCAGGAGACCCCCGCCGACGAGAACCTGCGCCTGCGCTACCGCTTCCTGGACCTGCGCCGGGAGACCATGCACCGGCACCTGCACCTGCGCAGCCGCCTCCTCGGCTACGTCCGCGAGGCCCTCACCACGCTCGGCTTCAGCGAGTTCCAGACGCCGATCCTGACCAGCAGCTCGCCCGAGGGCGCCCGCGACTTCCTGGTGCCGAGCCGGCTGCACCCGGGCCGCTTCTTCGCCCTGCCCCAGGCGCCCCAGATCTACAAGCAGCTCCTCATGGTCGCCGGCTTCGACCGCTACTTCCAGATCGCCCCGTGCTTCCGCGATGAGGACAGCCGCGCCGACCGCTCGCCCGGCGAGTTCTACCAGATCGACCTGGAGATGAGCTTCGTCACTCAGGACGAGGTCTTCGCCGTGGTCGAGCAGCTCATGACCGGGATCTTCACCACCTTCGGCGGCGGCAAGGCCATGACCGCGGCGCCCTTCCCGCGGCTGACCTGGCACGAGGCCCGCGAGCGCTACGGTACGGACAAGCCCGACCTGCGCAACCCGCTCGCCATGATCGACGTCACCGACCTCTTCCGCGGCAGCGGCTTCCAGGCCTTCGCCGGCGTGGCGGCGCGTGCTGACGGCACCGTGCGGGCCATACCCGTCAGGGGCCGCGGCGCGACCCTGCCGCGCAGCTTCTACGACGGCATGATCGCCTTCGCGCAGGGCGTCGGCGCCAAGGGCCTCGGCTACATCGTCTACGCCGACGGCGAGGCGCGCAGCCCGATCGCCAACCACCTCGACGCCGACCGCCTGCAGGCCCTCCGCGAACGCTGCGCCGCGGCCGATGGCGATGTGGTCTTCTTCATCGCCGACAGCGCCCCCAAGGCCCGCCAGATCGCCGCAGCCGTCCTGCCCGAACTCGGCAGCCGCCTCGGCCTCGTCGACACCGACGCCTTCCGCTTCTGCTGGATCGTCGACTTCCCGATGTACGAACGCGACGAGGAAACCGGCCGCATCGACTTCTCGCATAATCCCTTCAGCCTGCCCCAGGGCGGCCTCGAGGCCCTCGAGACGCAGGACCCGCTGACCCTCCTGGCGCACCAGTACGACCTCGTCTGCAACGGCGTCGAGCTCTCCTCGGGTGCCCTGCGCAACCACCGCCCGGACATCATGCTCAAGGCCTTCGAGATTGCCGGCTACAGCCGCGACGAGGTCGAGAGCCGCTTCCAGGGCCTGATGCGGGCCTTCCAGTACGGCGCCCCGCCGCACGGCGGCATCGCCCCCGGCTTCGACCGCATCCTGATGCTCCTGACCGGCGCCAGGAATATCCGCGAGGTCATCGCCTTCCCGCTCAACCAGAGCGCCCAGGACCCCCTCCTCGGCGCCCCGAGCGAGGTCAGCGAACGGCAACTCCGGGAGCTGCACCTGCGCAGCACCGTCCGCAGTACCGACACCACCGCCGCGGCCGCGGCAAAGGGAGTCTAAGACCCATGGGAACACCCCGCAAAGCGACCCCGGTCGGCCAGGCCGAGCTGCATGTCGACGGCCGCGTCCTGAACCTCCCGGTCGTGGAAGGCACGGAGCAGGAGCGCGCCATCGACATCGGCCGTCTGCGCGACCAGACCGGCCTGGTGACCCTCGACTACGGCTACAAGAATACCGGCGCCTGCCAGAGCGAGATCACCTACCTCGACGGCGAGAAGGGCATCCTGCGCTACCGCGGCTACCCGGTCGAGGAACTCGCCGAGAAGTCGCGCTTCGTCGAGGTCGCCTACCTCATGGTCCACGGGCATCTGCCGCGGGCGGGCGAGCAGCAGCAGTTCTCCGAGCTGCTGACGCGCCACTCGATGATCCACGAGGACATGACGCAGTTCTTCAAGAACTACCCCGAGCGGGCTCACCCCATGGCGATCCTCTCGGCGATGGTGGTGTCGCTGTCGTCGTTCTACCCGGAGCTCTCCCAGGACCACGTCAGCGAGGAGCTGGCCCACATCGACATCACGGCCACGCGCCTGCTCTCGAAGCTGCGCACCATCGCCGCCTTCTCGTACAAGAAGTCGATCGGCGAGCCCTACGTCTACCCGCGCCATGACCTCAAGTACTGCGCCAATTTCCTTAATATGATGTTCTCCTCGCCGGTGCGGCCCTACGTGGTCAACCCGGTGGTCGAGAAGGCCCTGAACACCCTCCTGATCCTGCACGCCGACCACGAACAGAACTGCTCGACCTCGACGGTCCGCCTGGTCGGCAGCGCCAAGGTGAACCTCTATGCGGCAGTGGCGGCCGGCATCTGTGCCCTCTGGGGCCCGCTGCACGGCGGCGCCAACCAGGAGGTCATCGAGATGCTCGAGGACATCCAGCGCCAGGGCGGCGACACCCGCAAGGTCATCGAACGCGCCAAGGACAAGCGCGACTCCTTCCGCCTCTACGGCTTCGGCCACCGCGTCTACAAGAACTACGACCCGCGCGCACGCATCATCAAGCAGACCTGCGTGGACGTCCTGCGCGAACTGAAGGTCAACGACCCGCTCCTGGATATCGCCATGGAACTCGAGGAGCGCGTCCAGAACGACGACTACTTCAAGGAGCGCAAGCTCTACCCGAACGTCGACTTCTACAGCGGCATCATCTACCGCGCCATCGGCATCCCGGTCGATATGTTCACGGTGATCTTCGCCCTGGGCCGCCTGCCCGGCTGGATCGCGCAGTGGAAGGAGTCGCAGGAGGACGCCGACTTCAAGATCCAGCGCCCGCGCCAGATCTACACCGGCCCGACCCTGCGGCACTACGTGCCGATCGACCAGCGCGGCTGAGCACCCGCCGCGACCCGTCGCGCCGGGTGCCTCCTGGAGAGAGAGAGCGGCCCCAGACGCGAACGCGTCCACGAGCCGCAACGCCGCGTGTGCTGGGGGGCGGGCGGCCACAGACGCGAACGCGTCCACGAGCCGCAGCGACTGCCGACAGCACCACGC
>JAAYZO010001004.1 GCA_012514865.1 Lentisphaerota bacterium
CTGCTGGAACGCCGCGGCCTGCGGCATATCGGCGACATCCAGGCACGGCCCCTCGAGGCGATGGTCCGAATCCTGGGACCGAACCTCGGAAGCCATGTCCACGAGCTGGCCTTCGGACGCGACGAGCGCCCGGTCGAACCAGGACCGCCCGAGGAGAAGAGCATCTCGCATGAGGAGACCTTCGCACGGGACATCGCCGACCGTGAGGAACTCCGGCGCTGCCTGCTGGAGCAGGTCGAGAGGGTCGGCCGACGGCTGCGCCGTCACGGCCGTCTCGCGAGCACGATCCAGATCAAGGTGCGCTTTGCGGATTTCCGCACGATCACGCGACAGCAGACCCTGCCCCAGAGCACCCGCGCCGACCGCGACCTCTGGCGCGCCGCGGCGGCTCTCTTCGAGCGCCTCGAGCTGCCCCAGCCCCTGCGCCTCATCGGCTTCGGTGTCAGCGGCCTGGAGGACGCCGCGGACGCCAGGCCACGCCAGCTCTCGCTCTTCCCCGGGCCCGACGACGACGCTGACCGCAATGAGGCCCTCGACGAGGCCGTCGACGCGCTGCGGCAGCGCTTCGGCGCGGCCATCCTGCGGCGCGGGCGATGGTGAGCGGCCTGGGAACGTGGGCGGTCCGGCGGCTGTCGTGACGTCAGTCGAGGACGAGGAACTCGTCGAGGGACCAGACGCGCACGCGCGGCTCCCGACGGGCCCATGCCAGGTCGGCCGGGGTGCCGTAGCCCCACGCGGCGTAGAAGAGCCGCACGCCCGCCAGGGCTGGTTCCGCGAGGACCTGGCGCAGGGTCTCGGCGCGGTCTTCGACGAAATGGAACCGCGCCGCCGGCCCCGATCGCGCCATCAGGTCGCCGAGAATCGCGGTCTTGGACCGGCCGCGCTCCAGGCCGTACAGGCGGTCCTCGGCCAGGCGCACCCCGCGAGACTCGAGGAGCGCCCGCGCGAAGCGCTCCTGTTTGGTGGTGATGACGACGACATCGGCCCGTTCCTGGGCCGAGCGCACTGCCTCGACCACCCCCGGGTAGAACTCGTGTGCGGCCAGCCAGCCGGCCTCGTCGCGGCGGAGCCACTCGTCGCGGGCCTGGCCGAAGAGGCGCACCAGGTCCTGCCGCTGCAGGCGAGTCGCCCCGAGGACCCGCTGGCAGTGCCCCTCGAGGTCCTCGGCGAAGGCGCTGTCGGGCGCGCCGTCGGCGATCATCCGCATCATGACGATGGCCTGGTAGCCGGTCTCCAGCCACGGGCGAACCTCGAGGAAACGCGCCACGGCAGCGGCCGACGGCGCCTCGCCGGACCACTCGGGCCAGAGCTGCCGGCCGGCACGCCAGGCGCTGATGGCCGTCTCGCGGGCGCTGTCACAGAGGACACCATCGAAGTCGAGCGCGATGCAGTCCCTGCTGGGCTCCGCCAAGACCGTGCTCCCCTGGCACGATTCCGAGCTCCGAGCTCCGACCTCCTGGGTTGCGGGCAGAGCCCGCGCTGGGGATTGCGGTGCCATGGTCACAGGAATCCTCACGAATCAGGGTGGCCGACGCAGACGCCCGACAACATAGCGGGCTTCAGGCGGATTGCCTGACGGAAACTCCCCAGCCTCCGGGCCGGCGCACTGCCGCCGTCGCATCGATCTGGCCGATGTCGCACGCGGCGTGGCCCCTGGCGGTCTTGGAATCCGGCCCGCCCATGGTATGGTTCGGAGGGTGCAGCACGCTGAGCGGGTGGCGCCGGCGTGAGGCGCCCGGAGCCCGGCCTTGGCGCCTGCTGGATCCCGTCACGGCCCCTCGGCCGTGTCCCCTTACAACGACACCTCGAAAGCAGGCATGGCTATGAAGGTCCTTGTCATTGGCAGCGGCGGCCGCGAACACGCGCTGGCCTGGAAGCTGTCACAGAGTCCGCGGGTCTCGACGGTCCTCTGTGCTCCCGGCAACCCGGGGATGCAGGGGGTCCAGACCGTGCCGATCAGCGACATGCACGCCCTCTGCGACCTGGCTGTCAGGGAGCGCATTGACCTGACCATGGTGGGCCCCGAGGCGCCCCTCTGCGACGGCATCGTCGACCTCTTCCGGTCGCGCGGCCTGCGTATCGTCGGCCCCGACCGCGAGGCGGCCCGTCTCGAGGGCAGCAAGGCCTTCGCCAAGGCCTTCATGAACCGGCATGGCATCCCGACCGCCGCGGCGGCGGTCTTCACCGACAGCGCCGCGGCCCTGGACTACGTCCGGACGCAGAGCGCGCCGATGGTCATCAAGGCCGATGGCCTCGCCGCCGGCAAGGGCGTCATCATCGCCGCGACAGTCGCCGAGGCCGAGGCGGCCGTCCGGACCTGCTTCGAGGGTGCCTTTGGCGAGGCCGGCAAGACGGTCGTGGTCGAGGAATGCCTCGTCGGCGAAGAGGCCTCCATCCTGGCCCTGACCGACGGCACCTGCTTCGTGCCTCTCGCCTCCAGCCAGGACCACAAGCGCATCGGTGACGGCGACACCGGCCCGAACACCGGCGGCATGGGCGCCTACTCACCCGCACCGGTGGTCACGCCGGAGCTCTGGAGGACCATCGAGCGCGAGGTCCTCGAGCGCTTCGTGCGCGGCTGCCGCGCCGAGGGGATGGACTACCGCGGCGTCATCTATGCCGGCATCATGGTCACCGCGCAGGGCCCGAAGGTCCTCGAGTTCAACGTCCGTTTCGGCGACCCGGAGACCCAGGCGGTGCTGATGCGCCTCGACAG
>JAAYZO010000141.1 GCA_012514865.1 Lentisphaerota bacterium
GTGCTGACCGTGAGGACGCGGAGCCGGCGCTGGCGGGTTCGCCGGTCGTGGCGCGCCTGCTCGACGGCGCGAAGGCATTCGGCGTGCTCGGGCGCCGCCGGGTCGAGCAGGGAGAAGGCCAGGTCGAAGTCGGCGTTGGCCAGTGCCGTGCGGGCGTAGTCGAGGGCGGCGGCGCGCTGGCCCTCAGCGGCGGGCTGGTTGTCGGGCCAGAGGTCGAGGGCGGCGCGGAAGCCGAACAGGGCCCGCGCGAAGAGGTCGTAGGAGCCGTCGGCGCGGGCCGCGGCGAGGTGCTCGTGGCTGCGCCTGGTCAGGGTGATGCTCTCGTCGTGCCGGCGGACCTGGCGGATGTCCTCCTGGAGGTTCTGGACGGCGGGATGACGGTCCGCGATCTCGGTGGCCATGGCGTGCCGCGCGATGCGGACCAGCTCGCTGTCTTCATCGCAGGGCGCGATGAGGTTCTGCTGGGCGGCGTGAAGGACCTCGGCGGTGCTGGCACCGACGTGGGGCCGTCGGCCGGTGAGGATCTCATAAAGGATGGCCCCGAGGAGGTAGACATCGCTGGCCTTGCCGATGCGGCCCTGGTCGCCGAGGGCCATCTCGGGGGGCATGTAGGCGAGCGTCCCCATGATGGTCCCATCGAGGGTCATGCCGCCGCCATCGCCGGCGGCGTCGGCGCCCTCCAGGCCCGGGGCCGGCCCCGCCACCGCCGGGGTGTGGCCCGGGCTGGCCTCGACCAGCTTGGCCAGACCCCAGTCCAGAAGCAGGACCTCGCCGAACTCGCCGACCATGACATTCTCGGGCTTCAGGTCGCGGTGGATGACCCCGCGCGAGTGGGCGAAGGCGACCGCGTCGCAGAGCTTGAGGAAGGTATCCAGGTGCCGGTCGCGGAAGGCGCCGCGGGCCGCGGCCGGGTCGGCAGGACGCTCGCGCAGCAGCGCCGCCAGGGTGCTGCCCGCGACCAGCTTCATGGTGTAGAAGACATGGCCCTGGCTGTCGACGCCGAGCTGATGCACCGGGACAATCCCGGGGTGCTCGAGCTGGCCGGCGATCTGCGCTTCGGCAACGAAGCGCGCGATGTGGTTCGGGTCCTGGCTGCGGTCGTTGCGCAGGACCTTGCGGGCGACATGACGGCGCAGGGCCGGGTCGCGGGCGTCGTGGACCACGCCCATGCCGCCGGCCGCGATCGGGACACTCGGCTCGGCCTCCGCCGGCGCCGTGATCTCCTGGAGAAGCGCCTCGACCACCGCCTGCTCGGGGAGGCGCGCGCCGTCGCCCTCGCGCGCGGCGCCCCAGCCGCGCAGGAGCCGCGACAGGGTAACGGGGCCGGCGCTGGCCGTGGCACCTGGCGGCGTCGGCGGGGGCTGTGCTGCGGTATGCGGCTGGGCCATTGGCCTCCTCCACCACTCAGACGGCTCGCGGGCGTGTTCACGCCTGTGGACGCTCGCGCTCCAGACCGTACGTGGACGGCTCGCGGGCGTGTTCACGCCTGTGGACGCTCGCGCTCCAGACCGCCGTGGGCGGCTCGCGGGCGTGTTCACGCCTGTGGACGCTCGCGCTCCGGCGTCATCTCACGTCACACGCGCGGCTGCGCGTCCGGTGCCGATTCCGATGCAGCGCCGCCCCCGTCGGTCGGATCTGACGGTTCGGCCGAGGGCTCGTCGACGTACATCAGGCAGACGGAGCCCAGGGCCAGGATGTCGCCGGAGCAGAGGAGCCGCCGGCGCACCTTGGATCCGCGCCAGACGACGCCATGGCGCGACTCCAGGTCGTCGACGTGCCAGACGCCGTCGGCGTGCACCAGTCGGCAGTGGCAGCGCGACACGCCGGGGTCGTCGATGACCAGGTCGTTATCGTCGGCGCGCCCGACGCGCAGGACATCGCCGGTGAGAGTGACCCAGCGTGGCGGCAGCCGCGAGCCGACGACCAGGACCGCGGGCAGGCGCGACGGCGCCGGAAAGCGCGTCAGGAGCGTCCGGCACTGCACGAGCGACCGCGTCAGCGATGCATCGTCGAACAGCGCCGTCTTGTCGGCGCTGCCACGGCAGAGTTCGCCGATCTGTTCAGGGTCCATGCGGCACCTCGACGTCACTCTCGATACTGGCCACGATGCGGCGCAGGGCCGCCCCGAGGCGATGGCGAATCTGGTAGAACGCGTTCGGCTGGAGGTCCAGTCGGGCGCAGATGCTGGCGACCGGCTCACCGAGGACGATGTCGGCGTGGAAGGCCTCGAAGGACGTCGCCTCCACCCGTTGGCGCAGGCGTTCGA
>JAAYZO010001005.1 GCA_012514865.1 Lentisphaerota bacterium
ACCCCTCCAGGGTGCATGGTGGGCAATCCGCGGTTCCGGGGGTCGTACTCCGCACGACCCCCGGCTACGATCTTGCACCCCTCCAGGGTGACCGAGAGAACGCTGACGCGATCTTCGAACAGCCCTGTCCTGCGAGCCGTTCGCCTTGCCGGCGTCGTCCCGGGGGACTACGTTTAAGGGCAACTCGCCGCCTGGCGCAGTCACGCGTAGACGCAGATGCCTCTGGGGCAGATCGCCACGACCCACCTGGCGATGTCGTCTGGCACGGTCTCTTTGGCACGGTGCCGAGGGGCCGCGACGGCCGTGTGCGTTGTTATTGAGTTGCGGCAAAGAACGACAGGAGACGGTTCGACATGTCCAAGGCACGACACTTCACTCTGATCGAGCTGCTGGTGGTCATTGCGATCATCGCCATTCTGGCGGCGATGCTGTTGCCGGCGCTGTCGCAGGCGCGTGAGAAGGCCCGTTCCGTCTCCTGTGTCAGCAACCTGAAGCAGATCGCCCTGGCGACCCACATGTACATGGATGACAACAACGAGCGCTACGTGCCGACGGCGGCCACCTACATGGATGCCCTCAAGGCGGCCGGAAACAACAGCAATATCTGGTACCGCCTGGTGAACCGCTACGCCAATGCCGACCAGGTCTTCGTCTGCAACAGCGACTCGAGTACCAGCTCGGCGAAGTGGAACGCCTCCGGCAGCAACTGGAACGAGAGCACCAGCTCGCAGCCGGGGTACTTCCCGCTCTCGTACGCCGCCAACCACAACTTCAACAGCGCCTCGCAGGGCACGGTCGCCTACCCCAGCCAGACCGGCATGATGTTCGAGTGCACCGTGCTGCTCTGCTACGAGGCCACGGGCGAGTACCGCACGACCATCCGTGACGCGGCCAGGCACAACCTCAAGTTCAACGCGGCCATGTTCGACGGCCACGTCGAGACGCGTTCCGGCGAGGCCTACAAGCAGTTCAATCTGAACAACGCGCTCTGAGGCGCGGCGTCGGGGTCGATCGGCGGGCGTAGACCGTCGCCCGTCGATCGTGCCTGAAACTGCGCCGGGCTGAAGCCACGGCGCACAGCGCTGGGTGGCGTGCCTGTCGATAGCGTCAGGCGTCGCACCGACGACGGTCCCACATCGGCCTCCGCTCGCGCGGAGGCCTTTTCGTCTGGCAGAGTGCGCGGTTTGTGACTCCGTGGTACCGGGTGCGTGCTGCGCGCGGCGCCCGGCGGCGTTCCGGCATCCCCTCAGGATGGCCGTTCGGGCTCCTGGGGCGGCCCTGGCAGCGCATCGGTCATCCTTGCCTGGCCTCTCACATGGGGTTAGCTTAGCCCGTTGCACGGCTTGGCCTCTGCAGCGCCGATACGCGGTGTCCGCGGGGCGCTGCCCATGGCCCCGCGGCGCCGGCGGCGGTGTTGAGGCGGGTCGTGTCGACAACCTATGGACTCCGGCAGGTGTCCGGGGCCATCGCATTCGGGGAATCGGCATCGACGGAAGGCAGGCAGACATGTCCAAGGCAAGGCACTTCACCCTGATCGAGCTGCTGGTGGTCATTGCGATCATCGCCATTCTGGCGGCGATGCTGTTGCCGGCGCTGTCGCAGGCGCGTGAGAAGGCCCGCGCCATCTCGTGTGTCAACAACCTTAAGCAGATCGGCCTGTCGACCTTCATGTATATGGACGACAACCGCGAGCGCTTCGTCCCGACCAGCGTCACCTACATGGACGCCCTGAAGGCCGCCGGCAACACCGGCGGCATCTGGTACCGCCTGATCAACAACTACGTCAAATCCGATCCGGTCTTCGTCTGCAACAGCGACTCGGCCCGCAGTTCGGCCAAGTGGGACGCCTCCGGCGGCACCTGGAACGAGAGCACCAGCGCGCAGCCGGGGTACTTCCCGCTCTCCTACGGCGCCAATCACAACTTCGGCGGCGGCATGCAGTCGGGCATCAAGTTCCCTAGCCAGACCGGCATGATGTTCGAGTGCACGGTCATCCTCTGCTACGAATCGACCTGGGAGAACCGCACGAACGTCCGTGACGCCTCGCGGCACAACCTGAAGTTCAACACGGCCATGTTCGACGGCCATGTCGAGACGCGTCCCGGCGAGGCCTATCTGCGCTTCAACCTCGACGCCACGCCCTGACGGATCCTACCCCACCCCGGGCACGGCCGGGGTGGCGGATGATCCGTCAGTGTGTATCGGCGCTGGCGGCGACGACGCTGCTGAGCCGCCAGGTCATGGCGGGCTGGGCCTGGAAGCCCTCGTGGTTCCACTGCGTGAAGACGCGCGTCACGCCGTCGTGCTCCTCCTGTCGCCGGATCGGCCAGGCGCGCTCGATGCCGTCGTCACCGGTGGTCAGCAGGGTCGCGCCGGCCAGGGCAGCGCCCTTGGGGATGGTGCCGGCGAGGTCGAACCACGAGGCGCCCTCGGCGTTGGCGGCCGCCGCGGCGATGGTGCCGGTCAGGCAGGGCGTCGGGGCGCGCAGCGTCAGGGCGCTCGGGTGGCGCAGGGCGGTGCCCTCGATCATCACGCCGAACGGCGCCGCGGCGGCGGTCGACGGCAGGTGCAGCACGGCCAGGCGGGCGTCGCTCGTCACCTCGGCGCCGTCCCACGCGACCCGCATCGGCAGCGACGCTCCCTGGCTGAGGATAAGGTCGACGCCGCGGTCGGTCTGGACGGCGATGGCGACGGCATCCGCGGCCGCCCCGCCGGCGGGCGTCAGCAGGGCCGCCGAGCGCACCACCTCACGGCCGACCCTGGCGCCCTCGTAGAGGGTGACGAAGGCGTCCGCCGGGGAGGTGCCGGGACGGCTGCGCAGGACATAAGGCAGGGTGGTGCCGCGGTCGCTGTTGCGGTGGTCGCGCTGGCCCCAGCCATCGATGACGGTGACCGTCTCGTCGGGTGACCCGGCCGGCGTGTGGGCGGTGAAGGCATAGTCGTCCGCCATCGTCCAGCGCAGGCTCCATGCTCCGGCCGGCCCTGCGGCCTGACGCGGGTTCTTGCCCAGGGCCGCGATCGACTCAGGCAGCGCCCCGTCCGCGGCCGGCTGGAGGTCGATGCCGGTGGCTGCGACGTCCTGATTCGGGCCATGGAAGAGGCAGTCGCGGCGCTCCTCGCCGCGGGCGGCGCGGAAGATATCCACGACATAGGCGGCGCCGTCGCCGTGGTCGATCTGGACGCAGGTGCGGCGGTAGA
>JAAYZO010001006.1 GCA_012514865.1 Lentisphaerota bacterium
CAAGGTTAGCCCTGAGCAAGAGGCCGCAAGTGCCTCGCGTCGAAGCCCGAAGGGTGACCCGTTCACGAGCCGCCATGCGGCGCGTGAATAGGTCAGGCTAAGCAGAACCATCGGGTTCGTACGACTATCCATCAAGAACGCACTCACTCGACATGGGTCCGGCCGCCGGGACTCGGTAAAGCGAACACCCGACCCGCGGGAATGGAACTCCGAACTCCGAACTCCGAACTCGTCGGTTGCGGGCAGAACCCGCGCCGGGGATGCTCGACGTCAGTTCATCACCAGTTCGACCACCGCGTGGATGCGCAGTTGCGGCAGGCGCACCGTGGCGATGCCCTCGGCGAGGGTCACCTCGGCCGGCAGGGCGCCGGGGACGTCGGAACTGAGCACCCGGAAGCCGCGCAGGGTCCGCCCGGCCGGGAGGGGCACTGCCAGGCTGAGGTCGGCAACGGCCTCGACCGGCGGCGGGTCGACGCCGAGCGGGACGTGGTAGTTGACCAGATGCAGGACCAGGCGCTGGCCGTCGGGTGAGCGGTACGAGGCGACGCGCACGCCGGGCGCCGGCCGGCCGCCGTCGCGGGTGAGGGCCAGGCCGCGGGGGGCGAGACGGTCGACGAGGGCCTCGTCCGAGTCGGCGCGGAGGATCTCGCCGGCGCCGGCCCGGAGGCTCTGCCCATCGGCGAGGTCGCGCAGGCCGGCCAGCGGCGCCGGCAGGGCGGGCCGGTCGCGGCGGTACTCGTCCTGGTCGGCGAAGGCGCCGGCGACCACGAGCCTGCCGCCGGCGTCGACGAAGCGCGCCAGGGCCTGCAGATGCGACTCGGCCAGGACGCGCGCCGCGCAGGCCACCACGACCCCGGCCTCGGACAGCGCGGCGGCGTCCAGACGGCTCTCGGGGAGGAGGTCGAAGCGCACGTGGGCATCGGCCAGGAGGGGCGTCAGGCGGCGGACCTGGCCCATGTGGTCGCTGTTGCCATGCCAGACCTGCTCGGCCAGGGCCAGGACCGCGGTGTCGGTCCAGGGCAGGAGCCCGGCATGGAGGTCGGGATGGCCCTCGATGAAGGCGCGCAGGTCGTTGAGGGCGTCGTGGTAGGCATCGAAGCGCGGCGTCAGCAGGAAGCCGCCGCCGCCGCTGAAGGCGGCGCATTCGGCCATGCCGAGGCGGGCGGCGTCAGGATTGAGGACCCACTCGGGGCGGGTGCTCGGGTAGCCGCCGCGCGTCAGGATGATCGGGCGCACCCGGGACCGCAGCGACCGCACGAAGAGCAGGTCGAAGAGGCTGTCGTTGATGACGCGCAGGGTCACCCCGTCGAAGACCGGCTGCAGGACCAGCCCCGGGTTGGTGCCATACTCGCCGATGGACTTCTCGAACATGACGAAGTCCGTATCGCTGAGGGCCGCCTGGATCTCGGACGGCCGCCCGCCGTTGGGGAAGACCACGAAATCGCGGCCCAGTTCGGCCGTCCCGGCGGCGCGGATGGCCGCCATCTGGTCGCGCAGGGTCGCACACCAGAAGCGCTGCATCTCGACCGCCGCCAGGCCCTCGTCGCGGTCGCCCGGAAACGCGGCGGCGTCGAGGTCGGCGATGCCGAGCAGGTCGCGGGCCTGCGCCGCGGTCCAGCGCTCCTTAAGGAAGGCGCGGAAGGCCGCCAGGGCGGCGGGCGAACGCGACTTCTGGCTGCAGCCGTTGTCGACGAAGACCCCGTCGCAGCCGGTCCGCGCAACGAAACGCACCACCTCGAGCAGCCAGGTGCGCCAGCCGGTCGTGTGCCAGCAGGCGGCGTAGCGGTGGTTGTCTTTGAAGGGCGGGTAGAAGCCGGCATCGATGTCGTAGCGGTAGTACAGCCGCGGGGTGCCGTCGGCGTTGCGCTGCAGCCACTCGAGGGGATCCTGGGCCGGGCGCGGCCCCAGGCCGAGGCCGCGGTAGTCATCCCAGTGGTCGTAGAACTCCCAGAAGCCGGAGCGCCGCTGGGGATCGCCGTTGAGAGTCATGCCGCAGATGTAGGGCGTGACATAGCGCACGCCCGCCTCGTGCAGTGCCGCGACCATCTGCCGCAGGCCGTCGAGTCGCGCGGCGGCCTCCTCGGGGCTGAGGCGCGTGATGGCCTCGCCATGGCCATAGGCCTGGTTCTCGCCGCCGAGCGCCCGCACCGGCCCCCAGGCGTGGTTGAAGACGACGTCCTTGCCAAGATGCAGGAGCGCCGGCGGCGCCGTGGCCACCGCCGGGACGTAGTCCGGGTTGCCGAGGTGGTTCGCGCCGTAGTCTAGGACGTAGGTCACCGGCAGCGAGGTCTGCCAGGCGGCGCCGGCGCGGCGCTCGAGGGCCGCGTCGAGGGCCGCCGACGGCGTCGGCCGGTAGGGCGCCCGCACGGCCGGCCGCGGCGGCAGCCGCGACGATAGCGCCGCCGGCGCCGGCGTCCAGCCGGCCGCGAAGAGCCGGGACCACTCGGCACGGGGACTGAGGAAGCCGGGGACCTGCGGGCCGAGTTCCAGCTCGACGTCGTCGGTGTGGTGCCGCGGCGCCGCGCAGGGCAGGAGGCTCACGGACCACACCGCATCGGCCTGCCCGGGAGGAACTTCCAGGCGCAGTTGCGTGCGCCGGTCGAAGTCGTCCTCACGCTGCAGGAGGACGGTGCCATCCTGAGCGGCGATGCGCAGATGCGCGGCCTCGTTGGTGACACTGGCGCGGATCCAGAGGGTGACTGTGGCGGTCTCGGGAGGCACATAGAAGCAGAGCGGACCCCACTCGCGGATGGTCTGCAGGGGCTGCCCCGGCCGCGCCACGAGGGCCCACGGCACCTCGGGCGGCAGGTCGAGCGCGGCGACATTCCAGCCGCTGTTCAGCTCGAGGGCGAGCCGCCGCGGCGCTCCCGGGGCGAGGATCAGCCGCAGCGTCTCGCCGACGGCGGCGCGGGCGCTGCCGGCGAGGCGTCCATCGGGCTCGAAGAGCCGGGCTCGCAAGAGGTCGGCGTAGGCGCCATGGGCCTGACACGACGCCGCGACCTCGACCGGCCGGTCACCGCCGGCCTGCAGAGCCAGAATGTTCACACGCCGCAACGTCGGCGACTGCGCCGCGACCGCCAGGGCGCCGAGCACACCCACTGCCACACGCCGCCATGGAATCCGTGTCATCACACCGCGCCTCCTCGCTCATGGGCCGTCTGTCCCCGCTACCATACCACCGCGACCCGGCGGACGCCCGAGGGTGGCGGGACGGCGCCCAGGCGGATGCCGAGCCGA
>JAAYZO010001007.1 GCA_012514865.1 Lentisphaerota bacterium
GCGGCCCAGTGGGCCTCCACCGCCGCCGGGGCGATGGCGTTGGCCAGCGTGTTGGTGACCGTCACGGCGAGGCGGTTGCGGCCGCGGCGCAGGCGGACCTCGAAGCGGAAGGGCCCGAAGAACTCCCGGCCGACGCGGCGGCCGTTGAGGGTCACGGCACAGGCGTAGCGCACCTCGCCGAGGTCGAGGGTCGCGGCACCGGCGTGGGGCGAGTCGAACTCGATGGCGTAGCGGGCGTCGCCGCTGAAGGCCTCGCCGAGCGCCTCGCGCCAGTCGCCCAGGGCCGCCGGCGCGGGGGATGCCTTCACGGGCGCGACCTCGTAGGTGTGGGCGCCGGGGCGGTGGCGTCGCAGCGGTTGCAGGGTCCACGGGCCGTCCAGGGTCAGGGCCGGGCCCTCGGCTGGCGTCGGGAGGTCATGGTCGGCCTCGCCGCCGCTCAGGAACAGCGCCGATCCCCAGGGCTCGAAGTCCCAGGTGAAGGCGCCGCGGCTCGACGGCACCGCGCAGAGTGCCCCGTCGCTGGGGCGGCAGAAGACCACGGGGCCATCTTCGGCGAGGGTTAGGCGCACCCGCGTCGGGGTGTCTTCCTCGTGGGTCACGAAGTAGAGCGCCTGATCGCCGAGGCGGCGTTTGCAGACGCGCAGGCCGGGGCAGGGCGGGTCGACCGCGAGGAGCGCCGGCGCTGCCGACAGGTCGTCGGGGCCGAGGACGCGTCCGCCGGCCGCGGTCCAGGCGTCGAGGGTCGCGCGGGCCGCGGCCGAGACCCAGCTCGAGGGCGGCATCACCACGGCCTCGTAACGCTGCCGGCCGATGCGCAGGCGTCGGCCCTCGATGCGGGCCCCGGCGAGCTGGTCGTCGTCGATGACGTCGAAGTCGCGCTGTCTCTCGAGCAGCCCCTCGGCGAGCCGGTCGTGCCAGGCGATGGCCGCATCGCGGTCGGCGCCGCCGGCCCAGATGGCGCGGATGTCGTAGTAGAACGCCGTCGGGACGACCGGCTCGCCCTGCGACAGCATGGCGCCGAGGCGGGCGATGGTGCCATACAGGATGTCGGCGTACTTCCAGAGCGGGTCGACGGGGCCGAGGTGCGGCCGGCAGCCGGCCATGGCGTGGTCGCGGCGGGTTTGGGCGTAGTTGCTCAGGACGAAGGTGTTGATGCCGCGCACCAGGAGGTAATCGACGAGCCACTTCATCTGTCGGGGCTGGAGGCCGTTGCCGTAGACCGCGAAGATCTCGGCGGCGACGAAACGTCGGCCGGTCTGGTGGGCCGCCGATGAGGCGTACTTGGGAAAGACGTGGCGGCGTCCGCCGGGGAAGAGCTGCCGCCAGATCACGTCGACCCCCGGCAGATCCATTGCCCGCAGTGCCCGCAGGATGTGCCCGTAGCCGTAGTCGGCATTGCCGCGGGGCTCGTCCTCGCCGTTGAGGTGGCCGCCGGAGAGGAGGCGATGCTGCCGGCACCAGCGCCGCACCGGCAGGAGGTAGCGCTCGAGGAACAGCCGCGAGCAGGTGTCGTGAAAGTCGACATGGATCTCCTGGACCGCGCGGCTCGGCGGCGGCCAGCGCAGGAGGTCGGCCAGGTGTGGCTCCAGGGCGTAGCCATGCTGGCGGCGGAAGACCTCTCCGAAGTCGTCGGTCCAGGTCAGACAGCGTCCCGGCAGTGTGGCGGGCATGGCCGGCTCGTCGGTGAAGACCCAGCGGATGGTCCGGCCGAAGTGGTCGCCGACGGCGCGACGGTAGCCTTCGTGGGTCAGGCGCAGGAAGGCGTCGGTGACGCCGGGGGTGAGCAGGTTCGGGTAGGGCGCCGGGCCTGGCTGCGGGCTGACCTCGCGTCGCACCTCCGGGCCCTGGCTGCCCGCGACGACGGTGGTACGGGCGTAGCCGGTCGGGTCGAGCTTCATGACCTGGCCGCAGGCGCCCCCGGAGGGCCAGCCGCCCTCGTCGTACAGCCAGTAGTTCAGCCCGAGCGTCTCACACTCGGCCACGATCCGGCGGATGACGCGGAAGTAGGCCGGCGACAGATACGCCGGCGCCATCGCCGAGGGCATCGTCGTCGGCCGGAACTCGCGGGGCAGGGGATGCAGACAGACCGAACGAGCCCCGTGCGCCGCCATGTCGCGGAGCTGCCGGAGCAGCATACGCAGGTCCAGGCGGTCGTTCAGAAACCAGAACAGGGCCGGACAGTGCCGGCTCGGCGGCTCACGGAAGACACTGCAGCGAAAGCCCGACATCGCCATGTCCCTCGCCACGACGGCAACCGCGCCCGGCACGACGCGACGGACGCCCGCCGCGCCACCGAACCGCGACACTATGGACCCAGCCGAGGCCTCGCGCCAGCCGCCGCACCCATCGGCAATCCAACGCATCGGCCCATCCGGGGGGTTGAGATTCGCCCGAAACCGACTAGAATACAGAGGAACCGCGGCGGATTTGTCTCAGGCTCGATCCGCGCGGCCGCCGGACCGGGGGGTCCGGGCGGGGCCGCTCCGCGGGGGGCATGGAACGCGCCTGAGGGGGTGATCGGTTGGCCACCGCGGCCGGCCGGGCATCCCGGGGAAGGCCATTGCAGGACAGGATCGACATGGACGACTTCGAACGGCAGCCCGCCCGCCACGGCGGCGCTGTCGTGACGGCGGCGGTAGCGGGCAGTGGCGCCCATGTTTCGAGGTCGTCATCGCGCCGGGGTCACGGCCGTCGCTCGCCGCGCAGCAGCAGCGCCGAGCGCATTCACGAGCGGCATCGGCGGCAACGCCTGATCCGACGCGGCCTCGTCGCGGCAGTGGTCCTTCTCGCCCTGACGACAGGACTCCTCCTGGCCCTCCTCCTGCGCAGCACCACGCGCCTGCGCCTGAGCCGCGACCAGCTCGCCGGCGAGGCCCAGTCTGCCCGACGCCATGCCGACGGCCTGCAGCAGACCATCGACCGGCTGCAGGCACAGCTCGCCGACAGCGTCCAGGGGCGCCTGCCCAAGCCCCTGAAGCCCCTGCGCGTCGATGAGCTCGTCACCCTCGACGAGCCGCCTCTGCACAGCATCCTCTTCACACCCGTCGGCACGGCCGACCGCCTCGGCTATGAGTACCGCCTGGTCTGCCGCAACTCGGGCAAGGAAGCCTTCCAGGGCGCCATACGCGTCCTGGTCTTCAACGAGGCCGGCATCCAGACCGGCGCCGCCGAGGTCAACGACAGCCCCGACTGGGGCCGCCTCGGCC
>JAAYZO010001008.1 GCA_012514865.1 Lentisphaerota bacterium
ATCCCCGCGGGCTCCACGGGCAAACTCTGCGAGATCCGCTTCACGGTCAGGGGCCATGATCAGAACGGCACGGTGGATACCTTCGGTAACGACCTCTTTGGCCATCCGGCTATCGCATTTGCGGTCACCAGCGTGCTGCGAGGCGACGCCAACGGTGACGGCAATATCACCGTCCTGGATGTCCTGATGGTCCTCGACTTCATCTGGGGAAGATCAACGCCGACTCCGGCTCAAGATCAAGCGGCAGACATGAACGGTGACGGTAACGTGACCGTGCTCGACGTGCTGGCCACGCTCGACGTCATCTGGGGCCGAGATCCCGTTACCGTGATGGACAGCGTCTCGCTGGAGGGATCGATCACGATCAGCGGCGGAACCAGTTTGGACGCAGGAGGAATGCTGATCAACCTGAGTGAGGGTTCTTACGGCACTGGGTTACTCGAGACCATCAGCTATACCTTCAAGGGCTCCCCCAAGCAGTCCCCTCAGGTCCACCTGGAAGACATCACCGGCGCCGCGGGCGACATCGTCGAGTTGCGGCTGATGCTCGATGCGACCCCTCGAGAACTCAAGAGTTTCTTCCTCAAACTCGAGTACCCGGCCGCAGCCCTAGAATTCATCACCGACTCAGGGCCATCGACCCAGACCGTCAAGGCCGGCCTGAGCGAGGACTTCTTCCTTGCCGAAGCCCAGCGAGTGGGTGACGGCCTCGAGATCGCCTTTGCACACAGCACGTCACTTGCAATACCGGGCATTCCTGCCGGGAGCCAGGGCCTGCTGTGCACAATTCGATTTAGGTTGCTCGGGTCGGGTGCTGGACGCGGGCACACCTTCGGGGGCGACCTGGCAGGGACCGCGGAGTCCGCGTTCTCCGCGACCCTCCAAGACGACGATCTGCCGGTCCTGACCATGGCTCAGGTGGGCCAGGGCACCATCACGCCGGCGGCGGGCACGCACGCGGTCGAGGCGCAGACTCCCCAGGCGATCACAGCGCAGCCCGCCAACGGCTGGCGCTTCGTTCGCTGGACCGCGACCGGCGGCGCCACCGTGGCCGACGCCAACCTCGCCGACACCACGACAACCCTGACCGACGATGGAGCAGTGACGGCGGTCTTTGAGGAACTCCCCAGTGAGATTCGCCTCTGCCGCCGCACGGCCGGAGGCAGCCTCAACGGACAGGTCGTCGACAGCACGCATGACTCAGTCACCGTCTACGCCGGGGCCGCCCTGATCGGCAGCGTCAGCGTCGAGACCGTCAACGGCATGTCGCCCAATGCGGTCGCGCCGCTGGCTGCCACCCTGACCTGGGGCGACCGGACCGCGAACTACTGGACACCGAATCCCTGGATCGACACCGGCACGAATACCTACGCCGTGCCGGTCGATGCGGTGGCCCCCAGCCAGCCCGGCGACTACTACCTGATCATCGGATTCTCAGGGAGCTACGATGCTGCACAGGTTCTGAGTCTGACTCACCCGGGCCGTACCCCAGTCTGGAACGACGGCAATGACGCGGGCTTCGACTGGACCGGGCCACAGATGCAGCAGGCGCTGGGCAACGGCGGGGAAGTCGCCGTGGACATGCTCCTGATGGACGACACCTTTGGCATACAGCAGCATGCCTTCACCGCGGTCAAGGTCGTCGTCTCCGCCCATCACCAGATAACCAATGGCTCGCCGGTGGACTCGGCTATCGATCCGGCGGGCGACGTAGACTGGTTCACCTTCACCGTAGGGGCCGGCGGGGCCACCAACGTCCGCATTCAGACCAACGGACCCAGCGGCGACACTCAGATGTGGCTCTATGGGCCGAACAGCCAGACTCGGGTGATGGCCTACAACGACGACGCCAACGGCCTGTTCTCCGTGATCACACTCCCCAGCCTTGCACGTGGGACCTACTACATCAGGGTCGGAGAGTACGGGAACAACGGCACCATCCCGGCCTACACACTGACGGCACGATGGGACGTGCCCGCGTTGCCAGCGCGGTACGTCGGCACGCTGTATGAGCACGACGGTGGGGCCGTGCGGGGGACGGTGCAGGTCGACGTTGCCAAGACGGGGCGTCTGCAGGCCAAGGTGGTGCGGCCTGCGAAGACGACATCGCTGCGCCTGCCGGGGTGGAGCCGCGTCGATGCCGAGGGCATGCTCCATGCCACGATGATCGACGGCCGCAGCGGCGCGGTCCTGACGCTGGACATCGACCCCGAGACCTGGATCGGGACGGGGTCGTTCGAGGTCATGGAGAACGGCGCACAGCGGGGCTTCGACGTCGTGATTGGCGGTGTGAACTGGCATCGCACCCTCAGGCCGGCCAACGAGTTCATGGGCTACTACACCGTGGGCGTGGCAGTCGCGGAGGATCTGGGCAAGGGCGAGGCGGGCGCCAAACGGGGCGAACTCGGCTACGTGCCTTCGGGCAGCGGCTACCTGGCGCTGAATGTAAGCAACACCGGCCAGGCCACCTACAGCGGCAAGGCAGGCGACGGGACGCGCTTCAGCGGCACGACGACGGTGGTGGAGGGCCCCGCCGGCGGCGGCTACATCACGGTCTTCGCGCCGCTCTACAGCAGGCTGGGCCACGTGGCCGGACGGCTCTTCATCCAGCCGCGCGGCCATCGCCCGACGTTCGATGGCGAGGACTTCATTCCCTGCCCGGTGTCGAGCTGCGGCATCGCGGACTACAACGATGTCGAGGCGCCCTTGAGTCGCGGCTGGGATGTCTTCGAGTGGTCGTTCCCCGGGACGAATCCTGGGCGCGGGCAGGATGCGGACGCCTTCCTGATCTCACTGAGCGCCAACGGCGTGGAGTACCCGAAGGGCGCCACGCTGGAGGACCTGGGGTTCGATGCGGTAGGGTTCACTCTGCTCGACGACCTCGGGGGCCTCGACGGGATCCTGGGTAACGCCTCAGCCTATCGCCAGGGCAAGCAGACCGAGTACGCCTACCCCGTCGAGGACGCCATGCTCTTCGGCATGGAGATTCTCGCTGATCAGGGCAAGCTCGTAGCCCCGGCGGCGACCAAGCCTACCCGCCTACGCGATGGCCAGTATGAGTACCATGGCGACACGGACGCCGGCCTGAAGATCTCCTACGCAGCCCAGACCGGCGTCTTCAAGGGCTCGTTCAAGCTCTACTACGACTACCTGACGACGCGCTGGCAGCACAAGACGGTCACGGTGAGCTTCGAGGGCATTCTGACGCCGCTGTGGGGAGGCATGGGCGTCTGCACCCAGCTCCCGCTGGGCCAGGGATACTTCGTCCTCCAGGACGACAGCCCCGAGGCCGGCTACCGACGCAAGCGCTCGTGCCGGGTCTGGCTGGAGTCCGACGCCATGTGGTGAACGGGAACCCACGAGGGATCGCTCCCCGTGAGTCGCAGCCTGCGGCTAGCCGGCGTGTGCCTTCTGGCCGCGGCAGTGACAGGCGGACATGCGAAGCGGTGCCCGCAGCAGCGCTATGGAGGATCCGGTCATGACGAATGCACATCGGGAGAGGCGCTGGTGTATGGGGATGGCAGCGCGGGCTGTCCAGGCACGGCGGCGGGGGCGTGGGTGGGCGCTGAGTCTGCTCCTCGTCGTTCTGACTGCCGCTGGAGCGGCGCGCGCCGAGGGGCTCTGGACGCCGTTGCAGCTCAGCATCCTCCCGGACCTGCAGGTGTTCCCGGAGACCGCCACCGTGCATGGTCTGCGCCTGTCGCTGCCGATGGGCGAGAACCCCAGGGTCGACGGCCTGGACCTGGGTCTGGTCACGACCGAGGCCGATGGCGTGGCCATCCGTGTGGGCGGGCTCTGCCTGACCAGCGACCTCAGCGGTGGCATGGCCTTGGCAGGGATCGCCCATAGCGGGAGTCTCACGGGACTCTCGGTAGCCGGACTGTGCACCGTCGCCGACAGGCAGGCCGGGGCTTCGCTGGCGGGGATCTTCAGCAGCATCGACCGCTGCGATGGCCTGCAGCTCGCGGGGGTCGTCACGATAGCCAAAGACAGCATGCGGGGCATCATGGTCGCCGGGTGGAGCGCGGCCGCCGGGGCGGCCGGCGGCGTTCAGATCGCCGGCGGCGCCTGCCTCGCCAGGTCGGAGCTTGCCGGTGGGCAGATCTCGGGACTCGTGAACATGGCCGGCCACGGCGGCGGCCTGCAGATCGCCGGCCTGGTGAACGTCGCCGAGCGCCTGGAGTGGGGCGCACAGGTAGGGACACTGAATGTAGCCAGCGACATGAGCCGCGGCATTCAGATCGGGCTGGTCAACGTCTCGCCTTGGCACGAGGGCGTCCAGATCGGCCTCATCAACTTCAACGGCGCCGGTGTGGTGCCCGTCCTGCCCATCCTCAACGTCGGCCGAGACGCGGGCTCACCGCCCGGCCCGTCCGAAGGCTCGATGCCGGAGGTCGGCAAGTTCGCCGCGGGCTGTGTGATCATCCCGGTGGCGGCCGCGGGAGTAGCGGTCGTCTGCGTCGGCGCGGCGGTGTTTGGCCATGCCATGGACCACGCCGGCGCCAAGATCTACCACGACTGGTTCTAGTGCCGGCGGAATGCACCGTCACCGCCGATGCGGTGACGGGATGCGCGGAGCGGCTAGGCCGTCGGCGCCCGCAGGAGAAGCCGAGCCGCCGCTCGGCGCTCCAGACCTCACCCGCGTCGCCTCGCCGCGCTGACAACCCATTGCCCGGGCTGGTCCGA
>JAAYZO010001009.1 GCA_012514865.1 Lentisphaerota bacterium
GGCGTCGCGGTCACCCTCAACGCCAGCCTGGCCTGGGCCGCCAATATCGAGCCGCGACCCATGGTCAACACCCTCGAAATCGCCGGCACCCAGGGCGTCGCGCTGTGCCGGTCCACGCCGGACTTCAGGCGCATGACCATGCAGCTCTACAGCGCCACGCTCTGCGAGGAGATCACCCTCGACTGCACCGGCCACACCAGCGACATCGTCCTGCTCCTCAACGACTTCGCTGAGGTCGTTGCGAAGGGCCCCGGTGCCTCCAACACCCTCGCTACCGGCGAGGACGGCTACTGGGCGCAGTTCGCCACCGACCAGGCCAATGCCAGCGCCCGGCGCCGCCGGACGCCCGTGCAGGGCTGAGGCGCAGCGCGCCCGGCCGCACCCACCCCCGGCGGCCGGGCGCAGCCATCCTGACGCGAGAGGAGCCGCACCGGCGGTGCGAGCATGGACCCCATCCAACGACGCAACACCGTGCTGTTCGCCGTGGGCGAGGGCCTCTTCGGCTTCAAGACCAACCTCGTCGCCTCGGCGACGGTCCTGACCGTCCTGCTGCGCCGCTACGGCGCCAGCGAGCGTCTTCTCGGTGCCGTCTGGGGCATCGAGGCCGCGGGGGCGCTCCTGCCGCAGCTCCTCGGCCTGTACCTCTTCCACACCTACCGCCAGCGCCGTCGTCGGCTGATCCTCTGGCACATCGTCGTGATGATACCGGCCATGGCGGTGATGGCCCTCCTGGCTGGCGCCGCGGACCGCCTGGATCCCGGCTGGTTCCGGCTGGGGATGGTCCTGTGCCACGCCCACTACTGGCTGTGCATCGGCGTGGTCAACGCCGCCTGGAGCGACTTTGTCGCGGCGCTTTTTCCGGTGGCGATCCGTGGCACGGTCATGGGCCTGTGCATGGCCTCGGCGTCCGTGGCCGGTGCCGCCGGGGCGCTGGCGGCGGGAGCGCTGCTCCGGGCGAGCGACACGCCGCAGGTCTACGCCGGGCTCTACGCCGCGGCCTGGCTGGTCGGCACGGTGTCCCTCTGCATGTGGATACCCGTCGACGACCGCGTCGTGAAGGCGCAGCCCGACACCCCGCCGCCGGCGGTGCGCATCCTGGCCAGGCACTTCTGGCGCAGCCTGGCCGACGGCAACTTCCGCGCCTTTGTCGCGACGCGGGTCCTGGCGACACTGGGTTTCTGCGTGACGCCCTTCATCGCCCTGCGCTTCCTCGCGCCGGCCGGCGGCGGCCTGGCCGCCAGCACGGTGGTGTCCTGCGGCGCCGCCATGACTGCCGGCTTCGCCCTGGCCAGCATCGCCCTGGGGCCGCTCGGCGACCGCCGCGGGCACCGCCTCGGGCTGATCGTCGGCATCACCGCGCAGATGGCGACGCTCATGGTGCTGCTGTGGATACCCGGCCTGGTCGGCTGCGTCCTCGCCTACGCCGGCACCGGCATCTGCAATGCCTGCGCCGCAGTCTCGGGCGGCAACCTGCTCTTCGAGACCTGCCCGCACGGCCATCGCATGGCCCACATCTCCGTGGGCAACCTGCTCATCGGCACGCCGATGGCGGTGGTGGCGGTGTTCGCCGGTATCCTGGCCGAGCACCACGGCCTCGACGCGGTCTTCATGGCCTGCCTGGCCGCCAGCGCCATGGCCATGCTCTGCTGCCTGTGCTTCGTGCGCGACCCGCGCACCCTGCCCCTGCGCAGCGCCCAAGGCTGATCGACGATCGCGTCAGCGCCGACCTGTCCACCCTGAAGGGGTGCCAGATCGTAGCCGGGGGTCGCGCGAGAGCACGACCCCCGGAAACACGAACCCACGAACCACGCACCCTGAAGGGGTGCCAGAACCGGACTTTCA
>JAAYZO010001010.1 GCA_012514865.1 Lentisphaerota bacterium
CAGGCCGGCCTGACCACGGTGTGTTGCGCCGGCGACCTCGCCCTGAGCCCGTTCGACCCGGCCGCCTCCGAGACCCTGCTGATGGTCCTGCGTCCAGCGGCGGCCGAGTAGGTCCACGGCCCCGTCCGTGGACCTCGCGGGCGCCAGCAGCGCCCGGTCAAACGCCACTCGGCTCGCGGCGCTGCCCTGCGGGCCTCCGTTCCGGCGCCCTGAAAGGGCAACATTCATCAGCCCAGGGCAGCGCCCTGGGAACACCACGGTCTGGCATCGCAGGCTGAAAGTCTGCGACAGAACCGCGCGACCGGCGCCGCGGTCTTCCTCACGAGGGACGGCGCCTACAGGTAGGGCGTCAGGAGTCGCGCCATGCCGTCGCGCAGGCGCACGGGCAGCGCCCGGCCGTCGACGTCGTCGAGGGTGACGCGCCGGGCCCGCCGGCGCCGCAGCTCGACCAGGTCGCCGAGGCGTTGCGCCAGGGCCTGGTCATAGCACTCGACATTGAACTCGAAGTTCAGCCGCAGGCTGCGCGCGTCCCAGTTGGCCGAGCCGAGGAGGACCCAGCAGCCGTCGACGAGCATGAGTTTGGTGTGGTCAAAGGGCGGCGGCGACAGCCAGATCCGGCAGCCGTGCTGGAGGACCTGCCACCACTGCGCCCGCGAGGCCCAGCCCACCAGCGGCAGATTCGGCTTCTCCGGCAGGATGATGTCGACCGCGACACCCCGCATCGCCGCGACATTCAGGGCCGAGATCAACGGCGGGTCCGGCAGGAAGTACGGCGTTACGATACGCACCGACCGCCGCGCGATCGAGATTGCGCCGAGGAGCGCCCAGCGCAGCTTCTCGAAGTTCTCGTCGGGGCCGTCCGTGACGCCCCGGGCGAGTACCGCCCCGGCCGGCGCCAGGGCCGGGAACCAGGCCGGGCCGCGCAGTGACTCGCCGGTGGTAAACAGCCAGTCGTCGGCAAAGACCTCCTGCAGCTCGGCCACCACCGGGCCCTCGACCCGGAAGTGGACATCCCGCACCGGCCGCGGCGGCTGCAGATCAAGGCAGTGACCACGACGGATGTTCATCCCGCCGGTGAAGCCGATGCGGCCGTCGACAACGAGGATCTTCCGGTGCGTGCGCATGTTCAGCGCCATGAGGTGCCAGGAGGCGAAGGGCTGCAGGAAACGCGCCGTCCGGATGCCCTCGCGACGCAGCACCCCCAGAATGCTGGGCCAGGAGTACAGCACCCCCATGGCGTCGATCAGAACCCGCACCTCGACGCCGCGCCGATGCGCCTCGCCGAGAGCCGCGGCGAAACGCCGTCCGGCCTCGTCGCGTTTGAAGATGTAGGTCACGAAGGCGACGCTGTGCCGGGCGTCGCGGATGGCCTCGAGCATGGCCGGGTAGGCCTCGTCGCCGTCGACCAGCGGCTCGACGCGGTTGCCGGGCAGGAGCGGGCACTCGACGACGCGGCCGACCACCGCCGCCAGCATGGCGAGGTGGCCGCCGTCCGGCGGCAGGAGCCGCTGCAGGTCGCCGGCTGCCGCGACCGCCGCCGCGGTCTCGGAGCGGTAGCGCTCGAGGTGCCGACGCAACAGCGCCGCCTTGCTGCGGATGCGGTTGACGCCGAAGATCAGGTAGATCAGGGGACCGGCCACCGGCACCAGCCAGATGAAGCCAACCCAGGCCGTCGCCGCCCGCGAGTCGCGCTTGTAGAGAATCGCATGGCCCGAAGCCAGGACCGCCAGAACCGCCCCCAGCACCGCAATGAGGTGCACCAGGACGTCCCGCGGCAGGTTGTCCACCACTGTCGTCATGGCGCGAAAACCCCCTACAGCGAAGTCACCGGCGCCCGGGGGCGCCGGATACAACAAGGAGAAAGATCGCTCGCAGCGCCACCCTGCGGACCTGGGTTCTGGCGCCCTGAAAGGGCATCATTCATCAGCCCAGGGCAACGCCCTGGGAAATGGACCGTTCCGCATGGCAGGCTGAAAGTCTGCGACAAAACGACGCACGCCACGACGCGA
>JAAYZO010001011.1 GCA_012514865.1 Lentisphaerota bacterium
CGCGGCGGCACCCGGAGTCGCGCCGGGCTGAAGCCACGGCGCACGCTTCCGCGTGAACGCGGCACTCTGACCCAGAAGCCGTAGCAGGGCCACACCGCCACGCTCCCACGCGACTGGGCCAGCCGCTGGTCGCCCGGCCCAGTCGCGCCGCCCTTCGGTCCCTGCTGTCCCTAGAGTCCCTTGTGTCCCTTCTGTCCCTTTCCCGCGCGCCCGCGTCGGGCCGCCTACGCCGGTTCGGCCAGGCCGAGGTCGGCGGGTCGCACGGCGGCGACGCTCGGCCGGATGCAGTCCGGCCCGGCCGGCGCCAGGACGGCGGCGGGGAAGCTCTGCTCGACGGCGACGCAGCGCATCCCGGCGGCCTTGGCGGCGCGGACGCCGCTGACGGCGTCCTCGACCACGCAGCAGTCGGCCGGGTCGATGCCGAGCCGCCTGGCGGCGGCGAGGAAGATGTCCGGCGACGGCTTCTTGTGCTCCACCGCCTCGCCGGTCAGGACCGCGCCGAAGAGCGCCGGTGCCAGGTCGATGGCCTTGAGGGTGGCCTCGACCTTGATGCGGTCGGCGCTTGAGGCGACCGCGAGGGCCAGGCCGCGTCGGCGCAGGTCGTGGACGAGGTCATGGACGCCTGGGAAGGCCCGCACCCGCCCCGGGACTCTCTCGAGGTAGATCTCGTAGACGCGGCGTTTCATGGCCGGCACGTAGGCCAGCCCGTGGAGCTGGGCGACGCCGCCGATGTAGCGGTCTTCGCCCATGCCGACGAAGGCCTCGAAGTCCTCGGGGCGGGGCGCGATGCCGAACTCGCGCAGCCCGGCGATAGCGGCCTCCTTGATGACCGGCTCGGAGTCGGTCAGGACGCCATCCATGTCGAAGATCACAGCGCGGGTCATAGGGCTTCGGCCTCCGGGTTGCGCGGCGACGACGCATGGGCGGCGTTCGCGTCTCACGTGGTCCTGCGGCACTATGGCCGCGGCCGGTCGCGGCGCAAGCGGGTCTGGCGTCACTGGCCGTTCCCTGCCAGCGACGGGAGATCCGTCCGGAAGCGCGGCAGGCGGTGGAAGACGATGCGGTTGGCGTCGTGGTAGTTGCGGGCGCCGCGGTGGGCCGTGCGCACCAGGTAGATCAGGTCGTCGCCATCGAACTGCCAATCGACGTACTGGAAGCCGGTCAGGCGCACCGAGAGTTCCCAGGGCAGGCCGCTGTCATCCTCGATCAGCCGGCGCACCACCCGCCACGAGCGCAGGTCGGCGGAGGCCGCCAGGGCCAGGATGTTGCGCTGGGCCGGAGCGGCGGGGTCGGTGTGGGGGTTGCAGAGGGTCAGGTACAGGCCGGTCGAGGGGTCGCGGCGGATGGTGAACTTGGTCATGCCGCCGGGGAAGTCGATGAAGCCGTCGGCGGGGTCGAAGGCGAGTCGCCGGCCGTCGTCCTCGACGCGGAGCATGGCGGCGCGGTCGACGAGCGGCCTCGAGTGCACCCGCAGGATATTCCAGAGGCGGCCCTGGGGGTCGGTGAGGACATTGCCCTCGAGCCAGCCGGGGTTCTCGAGGGCCGGCCACGAGGGCGGCAGCCAGGCCGGATCCAGCGCCACGGCGTTGCTCTGTGTCCAGTGCCCGGCCTCGAGCAGGTCGGCGTCCTCAGGCACCGACAGGACCAGGCTGCGGAAGCCGCGACCCCAGACGGCGCGGTCGCAGTCTTCGAAGGCGCGGTAGAGCCGGCCGCGGTGGATCAGGATGGGCACCGGCGCGCCGTGGTAGTTCGGGTTGTCGTGGTAGAAGCCGCCGCGGCGCAGCAGGCCGCTGTGTTCATCGGCGGGGTGCGTCCAGGTGAAGCCACTGTCGAGGCTGCGGCGGATGACGATGGACCCGTACTGCTGCGAGACCCCGAGGAGGTAGAGGGCGCCGCGGTGGGTGAACAGCGTGCTCCAGTAGGCGTTCATCAGATGCGTGACCGGCAGCCAGGTGCGCCCGTCGTCCTCGGAGCGGTACAGGCTGAGCAGGGCCTCCTCGCGCTCGTGGTTGCGCGGGCAGCCGGCGCCGTAGTAGTCGTGGCTGGCGACGAGGGCGCCGTCGGGGGCGCGCACGATCGACGGACTGCCGAGGTAGGTCCGCGTGCGCTCGGGCTGGTAACGCAGTTCGACGCCGTGCATGGGTCCTGGCTCTCTCCTGGCGGGCCTGGGGGGCAAAGGCCACGGCGCCAAGGGCCACCGGGCCAATGGGCCGACACCATAGTGCCGCAACCGGGCGCCCTCCACAGGCCCTCTCAGTCCCGGCCATCGGCCAGGGCTGTTTGAGAGTCCGGTTCTGGCACCCCTTCAGGGTGCGTGGTGTGTGGGTTCGCGTTTCCGGGGGTCGTGCTCTCGCGCGACCCCCGGCTACGATCTGGCACCCCTTCGGGGTGACCGAGCGAGCGCTGACGCGATCTTCGATCAGCCCTGGCCATCGGCCGACAAGGCTGGCAAAAGGGGGTGAACCGGGCTAGACTGAAGGGCTCCGGGCGCGGCGATCGAGGCGGCGCCCGATCAGGGTTCTCCGACGCCGGTCGATCCCGTCGGACTGGAGTGTACGGTGTTTCAGAAGAAGGGTTTAGAATCATGAATCAGACAGGACTGAATGGCAGCGTCCTCCCCTCTTCGGGGCTCGGGCCTTCGAGTCGGTCGTCGAGGCACTTCACCCTGATTGAGCTGCTGGTGGTCATCGCGATCATCGCCATCCTGGCGGCGATGCTTCTGCCGGCGCTGTCGCAGGCGCGCGAGAAGGCGCGTCAGGCGAGCTGCATCAGCAACCTCAAGCAGATTGGCCTGGCCCTGTTCATGTACGCGGATGACAACCGCGAGACCTACCCGGTGGGCTCGGGCTACACCGACCCA
This sequence comes from Lentisphaerota bacterium, assembly GCA_012514865.1. Classification (GTDB taxonomy): domain Bacteria; phylum Verrucomicrobiota; class Lentisphaeria; order Oligosphaerales; family JAFGRS01; genus JAGVUW01. The sequence goes on from JAAYZO010001011.1 coordinate 2,861, forward strand.
GCCAACATCGTGTCTGGTTCCGCCCACGAGTGGTTCACGCTGCTCAAGCCGTATGTCACGGACCCGAAGCTGTATGTCTGTCCCTCGGAAGACCGCAACTTCTTCAGCAGCGGCGGCAAGACCAGCACCGGCCTCGGCTACGGTGTGTCGTTGACGCGCAACCTCTCGATCAGCGGCACCTCGATGGGCACAGTCGCGGAGCCCTCATCGGTGATCTACCTCACCGACGGGCTCAACAACTACTTCCGCTGGCTGTGTCCGAGCCCGTCCTGCACCCACTTCGGCGCACGCAGCTCGGCCGGCAACTACGCCTGGAGCACGACGAGGCACAACAACGGCGCCAATTACCTCTGCCTGGATGGCCGATCAGCACCAATGTCGGGGTCATCACGACCTCGAATCCGCCCTATGCGCGCCGCAACCTCTACTGCGACCGCACCGGCTTCCACAACTGAGCCGGACTCACCGGACTGGCACGGCTTCACGGGCCCCGGGACGACGCGCGCCGCGTACGCGCTCCCGGGGCCCGTTGCGTTGGTGCGGGTCAGGGCTGTCGGAAGGGTCCGGCTCCGGCATCCCTTCAGGGGGCCGAGTGACCGCCGACGCGATTCCCGACCCGCCGGGGGGCGGGTCAGGGCTGTCTGGAAGTCCGGTTCCGGCACCCCTTCAGGGTGACCAGGTGAGCGCTGACGCGATCGTCGATCAGCCCTGGGGGCGGGTTCCGACCGATTGCCGAACGGCGCGAGCGCGTCACGCCGGCGAGGCCGGGGGCCTTGCCATGGCGCTGAGCGGCTCCGGAGTCGTGGCGCTCGACGGCGCGCCGGTAGACAGGGAGACTCCCATGAAACAGGTCGCAACGGCGGGGCAGACGGAACGGTCGAGGGGGCAGTTCACGCTGATTGAGCTGCTGGTGGTCATCGCGATCATCGCCATCCTGGCAGCGATGCTCCTGCCGGCGCTGGCGCAGGCGCGCGAGAAGGCGCGTCAGGCGAGCTGCATCAGCAACCTCAAGCAGATCGGCCTGGCGGCCTTCATGTACGCGGATGACAACCGCGAGTGCTACCCGCTCGGTTCGGGCTATGTCGACCCGGACACCATCGTCAGCG
>JAAYZO010001012.1 GCA_012514865.1 Lentisphaerota bacterium
ACAGCCTGGGTGCTGGATGCGGCCGAAGACACGACCTTCACCGGCGACCAGGGCGCGCTCAAGGTCGCCAGACTGTCGGGCAGCGCCTTCCGCCGCTCCTCGCAGGACCTGGCCCTGGACCCGAAGCGGGAGTACGTAGTGCGCTACCGGGTGAAAGTGGAAGGGCCGGGGACGGCGCGTGCCTGGACCTACTCTGGGGATGAGAAGTTCCGGTGGGATGAGTCAAAGAGTGTCCACTCGGCTGCGACGAAAGGAGACTGGACAACCAAGGAGATGCCGCTGCCACCGGGCTTTGCGGCGCTACGCATCTCCCTGACGGCGGATGGCCCTGGCACTACGGCCTGGTTCGATGACTTCGAGGTGGTCGAGAAGGGCGTGGACCCGGCCACTTTGGCGCCAGCCAAAGTGGTGCTGCCGGTGAATGCCGCAGCGCGGGTTCTGACCTTCATGCACGCCACCTCGCGCCAGGTCATCGCTGACGAAGACATGCCCGCTAATACGAAGAAATTCGCCAGCATCATTCCCGGCGAGTACCGCGTGAACTATGCCGACGGCACGTTCGAGGTGATTCCGCTCGCCTATCGCGTCAACATCGTGGCCGCCAACGACCCGACGCTGGGCCGCGAGTGTGATATCGGCCTCTTCGGCACGGTCGGCGGGGCGGCGTTCATGAACCTGCCGACCTTCACCTGGCTCAATCCACACCCGGAGAAGGCCATCCGCTCAATCGAGGCGCGCTCGGGCAGCTCGGCAGGGATGACTCTGCTGCTGTTTGGGATAACACTGGAGTAGAGCCCACATGTACCCGATCTTCCTGGGCGATTTCACGACCAGCGCTCTTACCGACTGGACGGTGGAGCAACACGTTCCGGACGGCTACAGCGACTTTGTCATCCGCGACCAGAGACTGGTCTTCCTGGATGCCGGTAACCGGCTTCTGCCGAACATCCCGAGGCTGGAGAGCTTCGTGATCCGGGGCGCTCTCGAGGCGGACTGGGGTATCAACAACAAGGAATTCTCATTCCAGATCTTCTGCGCGTATGACCCGCACAGGCGGCAGGGGCTGCTGCTTGAATTCGGCGCGAACGGCAGGGGGACTTACGCCAGATTAGCTTCGCCAAATGGGGAGACCGTTGCCGAGAGAGCGATTGAGGAGCCGGTGGCTGAGGCCGGCGTGGTCCAGTTTGAGGCGGAGCTGGGAAACGGCCAACTCAAGCTGAAGCTGAACTCCAGGGAATGCCTCAGGGCCTCGCTCCATCAGGGCTGCGTAGGTCTGATTGCCCTGTGTCGGGGATCCTTCCTGGGTGAGCTTCGCTTGCTTTCGCTGACAGTTGAGAGCGACGATACCATTGAGTAGCAGAGCCTCTGGACCGACCTCCGCATCCCCTTCGCCCCCATCAATGGCATGGACATCCCCATCGTCTGGACGGTGAACGCGACGCGGGTTGGCGAAGCCGCAAGGGTCGAGGTCGAACTCTCCGGAGGGGAGAAGACGCGACCGGACGTGCCCTGGTTCCCATACCACGGGCACTATGTAGAGGTACTGGATCGGCCGTACCTGCGGATCGAGTCCGGGCGTGGCGCCTCCGAACTGAGCCTGAGCG
>JAAYZO010001013.1 GCA_012514865.1 Lentisphaerota bacterium
GCACGACCCCCGGAAACGCGGATTGCACGCCATGCACCCTCCTGTGAAAATCGAGCGCGATTTCCATGGTGACATGATCGGGGCCGGCACGCGCCCCGCGAGCGCTGGAGGGGTGCCAGAACCGGACTTTCAAACAGCCCTGCAGCCGGGTTGGCAGGGCGCGCGCGGGTGTGTATAATGGTCATAGTGCGCCACGTCTGACATCCATGAACCGCCGACAAAGGAGTCGCGATCATGAAAGTCCTGGTTATCCTCCTGCTGATCATCGCGGCGGTGATCCTGTTCGCGCTCTTCGGTCCTGCCAAGCCTGAGGCGCAGCCGGCCCTGCAGCCGGCGCAGTCGGGCGGCGCGCAGCCGACGGTGGTCACGACGCCGGCCCCGGCACCGGCCCCAGCGCCGCAGGCCCGCCCGGCGCCGCCACCGGTCGGCGGACTGTCGCCGGCGGCGCAGGCCACCGGGGTGACCACTGAGACCGTCGATGTCGGCGGCGGCGGCGCCACCTTCGAGGCCAAACGCCGCATGACCGGCAAGATCCGCCAGCTCCCCGGCGGCAAGAACCCCTGACGACGCGGAGTGGCCATGACCGCAGCCCGGAAGGCGCGCCCGGTGGCACCGCCACGGGCGGCGGCAGTAGCAGCTCTCGTTCTGATCACGGCCCTGGCCGCGGCGGCAGGACCGGCCGTCGACTTCGAGGTTGTCAATCCGTCACGGATACCCGCACGCACCATCGCCACGCTGTCGCTGCCCCTGCCCGCCGGGGGCTTCCCCGGCGAGCCGCCGGCGCAGGTGCTTCTGGACGGCTCGCCATGCCCGGCGCAGGCGCGCGTCCTCAGCCGCCACCCGGATGGCTCCCCACGGCGGGTCATGCTCGCCTTCCCGGTCGACCTCGGCCCCGGCCAGCGCTGCCGCGGGCGCTACGAGCCGTCGTCACGGCCGGCGACGGCGTCGGCGCCGGCCGGTGAGGCCCTCACGACCGGGGCCTGGACTGTGACCAGCGCCCCGGATCACATGGACATGCTCGCCGCGGACGGGCGCCTCCTGGCACGCCTCACACCCGTCGGACCGGCCGATGGCACCGCCGCCACCAGCACGGTGATCGACTCAGGGGCCTTCCTGACCTGGCACCGCCACGACCGGCCCGGCCCGACCTGGGGCCGCCAGGTCGATGTCCAGGTCAGCCGCGATGGCAACCTCCGCCTGACCCATCGTCTGCAGGCCATGCCCGCCGGTGACCACTGGACGCCGGACTTCGGCTGGGCCTTCACCGCGCCCGGGGCGCGTCTCCGCGACACCCCCGAGGGCACGCGCCACGCCCTCGGACGCGACCCCGATGCCGCCTTCGACGCTGCCGAGCATGCCGACCTGATCGCGACAGTCACTCTCGCCGATGGGAGCCTCCTCAGCCTGGCCAATCCCATGGCGCTGCGACAGAATCGCGGCACCTTCACGGTGCGTCAGGACGACCAGGGCGTCACCGTCGAGTCGCGGCGCACCGAACCGGTCGACGACCTCGAGACACAGGGCCTCATGATCCAGGAGGGCGCCTGGCGCTTCACCGAGATCGCCCTGGCGCCAGAGGGCCGCGACGCCTTCGCGGCACGACTCGCGGCGCCGGTCTACGGCCACGCCGCCTGGCAGGCCTACGACGCCGTCTACCGCACCGGGCCGCCCCTGGCGGTCACGCACCCGGTCCTGCGGACCTGCGCGGATCGTTTCGTCATGGCCCTGCAAGACATGCAGATGAAGGGCGACGACCTCGGCTCGATGCCGTGGTCGTGGTCGCCGAACCGCCAGCGCCGCGACTACACCTCACCCGTCCGCCTCAACCACTGCCTCTATGTCTGGGAAGACTGGTTCCGCGGCGGCGACCCGCGCCTGCGCCAGGTGGCCCACGACTGGTGCCGCAACTACGCCGACATGGGGCTGTACTGGGGGCCCAACCCCGACCTCGTCGGCGCCTGCCGGCGCGGCAATGCCTGGCGCAACCGGCCGGGACACGGCCCGGGGACCTTCAACCCGCGCTTCAATACCACGGCCCTCTACGTCCACAAGGGCTGGAGCACCTTCTGGCTGATGTACGAGGAGACCGGCGACCCGCGCTACCGCCACGCCGCCCTGGCCGCCGCCGCGTGGTCGCTGCGGCATCAGCACGCCGGGCTCTCCTACACCCGTGTCATCGGTGCCGTGATCGACGCCGTGAAGCTGGCCGAGTACACCGGCGACCGGCAGTACCTCGACCTGGCCCAACGACTCTGGGAGAGCTTCCAGCCGACCCTCGGGCCTGACCTGCTCTTCACCGAGAGCGGCCGACCCGCTGTCGGCAATGACCTCTATATCGGCAGCGATGCGGTCGGCGTCCGCAACCCCTTCGTCAAGCCCTACATCGTGCAGTATGCCACCAACGCCCTGCCCCTCCTCCTGCGGCACCGTCCTGACGACAGCCTGCTGCGGCAGACCATCCTGGCGCTGAATGACTGGATGGGGCGTGTCCAGCAGCCCGGCGGCGGCTGGGGCTACCCGCATGCGGCGACCGCCGGCGTGACCTGGAATCTCGAGTACGCGCACGGGATCCTGCTGGCCTACGAGGTCGAGCCGCGGCCGGCCTACCTCGACGCCGTGGCACGCGTCCTGCGCCCCACGGTCCAGCTCAGCGTCCCGCATGGCTGGCCGGCCGCCGGGCTCAACCCGTGGGAGATGGCCGCCGGTATCAACCTCCACCAGCGCCAGGAACGCTATGCCCTGGCCAGCGACCGCGATCCGGACCGCGACTACGACGAGGGCACCATCCGCTTCGACCGCAGCCCCGACACCACCGTCTACGCCCACGTCGTCCTGCGCGACTACCTCCGGCATCGCCCGGAGGCGTCGCTCTTCGAGAGCGACCCGATCCTGGAACGCCTCCGCCGTCGGCCTGCCGTCGGCCTGCCTGCGACCGCCCCAACGCCCTGACGGCTCACCCAGCTCCGCCGGCCCGCCGCGCCCTCAGCGCAGGGCCTTCTCCAGGCCCTCGATCGCCGCGGCGACACGACGGCGCATGGCACGCAGGCGCGCCGGGTCGCGGCTGTAGGTCTTCAGGTCGACGACGACGTCGGCCGGCACCTCGACCGCGGCGCGCGCCTCGCGCAGGGCGCGGCGAAGCATCCATCCCTGTCGCGGTCGGCCCTCGGCCTGTGCAATGAGCCGCCGGAGGATGACGACGTAGTCGTGGTCTTCCATGCCATCGCGGAAGTTCTCCGCGCGGATAGTGGCCAGGAGTCCGTCCGGGCCGGCGCAGAACAGGCTGCCGTCGCCGTTGTTCTCGCCATAGCTGCGGGGATCCCAGTCGGTGAGCGGCCCCTGCGTGATCGGCGACAGGTTGCGCGGCCAGCGCGTCAGCGCGTAGTACAGGAAGCCGCCCGGGCGGTACTTCGCCGTCATGGCGCCCATGAGCAGCCGCGCTTCGATGGCGGGGTACTCGATCAGCCAGTTGCAGTACGGGTGCTTCGGGCCGATGCAGATGTACCACCACACCTCCATGCCGCGCTCACGAGCCTGGGCGACGCGCTCGGGGTCGAAGCGCGGCGTCAACGGCACCCAGATGTCGACCTTGCCGGCCAGATCGGTGTCGAGCCCGAAGCTGTGGTCGTAGGCCGTGGTCATCAGCGGCATGTCCGGATAGGCCGCCTTGATCGCGCCGAAGACCCGCCCCAGCACCGGGAAGGCCTTGGCAGTGACCTCGTCGTAGCCATAGAGGTAGGCGTACTCCAGGAGGCCCTCCTCGCGCAGGCGGGGCACCCAGTAGTCGAGGTTGCGCAAACAGCGGTCGATGCTCTGCTGGACGCTCGGGTGGTCGACAGCGGTGACCTCGCGCGGGGTATCGACGTGGAAGATCATGAAGCGCTGCAGCAGGCCGCGGTCCTTGAGCCGGCGCAGGCTGGCCACGGGCAGCCCGAGGGCGGCCGGGTCGTCTTTCGGACGACGGTAGATGTGGTCGAGGTCGATCTTGTAGCGCGCCAGGACGTCCGCCGCGGCATCGAAGCGGCGCTGGTACTCTTCGTCGCTCATGTCCTTGCCCCAGAGCTGCCGGATGGTGTCGTAGAAGCTGCAGGCCGTGGGCAGGAAGGACAGGTCGGGCAGGACCAGGTCGAAGACCCGCAGGGTCACCGGCACCTCGACCGCCGGGCCGGCCGCGGCGCGCACGGTGACCTGGCCGCGGTAGCGCCCCGGGGCGGCCTCCGGCGGCATGTGGATGCGGATCCAGAAGGACACCGCCTCGCCGGGTGCCACGGGCGCCGCGGTCTGGAAGTCGAGGATCGGGTCGGGCCACCAGCCGACGTAGGGCACCGGATAGGGCGGCTGGCGCGTCAGGACATGGCCGACCAGGCTGCTGGTGACGGCGCCGGCCGGGAGGGCCGCGCCGTCGTCATGACGGAAGTCGCCGGGTTCGACCCGCACCTCGCTCAGGGCCTCCTCGGCCCCGAGGACCACCACCTGGAAGCTCTCCCACTCGTTGCGGGCCAGCTCGAGGGTGACCCGCTCGGCCGAGCCCACCGCCTGCAGGGGCTGCTCGCGGATGGGGATCTTCTCCATGGAATCGGCGATGCCGACGCCGAACCGCGCCCCCGGCACGCGCCGGCGGGTCTCGGCAAGGAGCCCGGCGGCGTGGAGATCGCGGTCGAGGCGGTCGGCCTGGCGGCCCGCGGCGGCGGCGGCCTCCAGGAGGAACTGCGCCCCGCCGAAGGTCGGTTCGGCATCGAAGCCGCGCCACACCGCCTGCACGGTCTCGAGAGTCTGGCGGTACTGCGTCGGCAGGACACCCCCGGGCTGGACTCGCCCGGCCTGGGCCAGGCTGGCCTCGAGGCGCGCCATGAGACGCTGCGCCTCCTCGGACCGCCGGCCCTCGAGGCGGATGGCGTCGATCCAGAGGGTGTGGTCCTGGGCCGGCTCAGCCATGGCGAGGTCAAGCTGCACGATGCGCCGGCAGTCCAGGCCGAGATCCGCCAGGCTCACCCGTGCGGCCAGGCGCCCGCGGCCCGGGATGACCAGGTCGCGCTCGGCCTTGGCGCCGGACTGGTCATGCAGGGCGAGGGCCAGGGTCGCCGGGTGGCGGCCGGGATTGCGCAGGTCCAGGCAGAGGTCCGCGTAGCTCGACCCGTCGCGCGCCGGCAGGGCCCCCTCGAAGTAGCGCGCCTGGAACGCCGGACGGCGCGGCCGGCCGGCCTGGTGAGCGACGAACTGCAGCTCCAGCGCCGCGGCGCCCTCGAGGCGGGCGCGGTCCGTCAGCCGGGCCGTGACCCCGTGCGCCTGCCAGCGCGACAGCGCCGACGCGTCCTCGAAGTCAGCAAGCACCAGCGGCTGCGGCAACGGCCGCGCCGACCAGTCCGCCTCGCGCACCAACGCCAGGCTGCCGAGGTACAGCGTCAGGTCGCGCTTCGGCCGGGTCATGAACACATGCACCTCGCTGAGCGACCCCAGCGCGAGCGTCTCGCCCAGGTCGTCCAGACGCCAGGCGATGGTGTTCCAGACCTGCGGCTGCAGCAGCCGGTGCGGGCCATGACGCTGCTCGCCGGCGCGCAGGAAGAAGCCGATGTCGACCGCCTCCTCGTACGGGTTGTAGACCCGCAGCAGGGCCGCGTCGGCGCCGCTCCAGTCGGCCGTCGACAGCACGCCGGCCGGGATCTTCAGCGCCGGCCAGGCGTCGCCGCCCTCGCGAAAGGCCGGGTAGGTCACCTCCAGGACATCGGCCTGGCCTGCCACCGGGTCCTTGACCACCTGGCGCCGCACCGCGCCATTGACGCTCAGGCGTTCCGACGCCGCAGCGAAGTCCAGCAGCGGCGCCTCGGTGAAGGCCGCCGGCCAGGACGAGCCCGCGGCGACGCCTGTACCGAGGGCCGTCGCCACCAAACACACCGCCACGAACGCCCCCCGACGCCATCGACCTGCCATCCTCGCGCCTCCTTGACCAGTACCAAGCTCCACCGCGGCCGACAAGCCGGCTGCGGCGCCGGCGCTACTCTACCACGCCGGGCGACACGCCGCCGTCTTGACAGGGTCGTGCTTCGGGACGATGGTGCCGGGCCGTTCTTCTCGGGGCCGCCGGCGCCGGAGGTTACGGCGCGTGTTGCACGTCCCCTGCCCCGCGGCAGGACGAGGAAGTCATCGTCACGATGAGACTCTCCATCCGGATCGCCATCCTGCTGGGCGTCAGCGGGCTGTACTTCATGTCGTTCTTCCACCGTGTGGCGGTTCCCGGGACCGTCTCTGACGACGTCCAGGCGGACTTCAACCTCTCGGCCAGCGGCGTGGCGGCGCTGGGCTCGATCTACCTGTTTGTCTACAGCGGCCTGCAGCCCCTGGCCGGCCTCCTTGCCGACGCCTGGGGTCCGGGCCGGACCCTCCTCCTCAGCGGCCTCCTGCTGAGCATCGGCGGGCTGCTCTTCCCGCAGGCCGAGTCGGTGACGACGCTGTACCTGACGCGCGGCCTGGTCGGCGTCGGTGCGGCCTTCATCTACGTCAGCATGCTCAAGGAGTTCGACGAGCTGTTCGGCGAGCGGTCCTTCCCGATCGCGCTGGGTGTCGGCATTGTGCTGGGCTATGCCGGCGGGCTGTTCGGGACGCTGCCCTTCGAGCGCCTGATGGCGCATCAGGGCTGGCGTCAGGCCCTGCAGATGGTCGCTCTCGGCGGCACCGCGGCGTGGGTCCTGGCGATGCTCTTCATGGCTGGCGCCGGGCGGCTGAAGCGGCGCCGCTGCGAGCGTTTCGGCGGCTGGGTAGGCCACGTCCTGCGCAACCGCGACTACCTGGCCCTGACCGCGTCCTGCTCAGTCACCTACGCCATTGGCTTCCTGCTGCAGGCCACGATCGGCAAGAAGTTCCTCCAGGACGTCTGCGGCATCTCGTCGGACCAGGCGGCCGGCTTCACCTTCGCGATGATGCTGGCGTGCATGACCAGCGTCTTCCTCAGCAGCCTGGTGGCGCAGCGCACGCGTCGCCGGCGGCCGTTTGTGATACTGGCGGCGGTGATGATTCTGGCGGCCTCGCTGATGCTCCTGATCGGGGCGCAGTTCGTGCTGTCTCGAGGCTACTTCCTGGGCTGCTACATCCTCCTCGGGGCGGCCTACTCGTTCACCGTGTTCTACGCCACCGCCGCGAAGGAACTCAACCCGCGCGAAGCGGCCGGCACGGCCATCGGTCTGATGAACGCCGGCGTCTACCTGATGGTGGCGCTGCTCACGGCCGTCAGCGGCGTGGTCCTCGACGCCTATGCCGAGGGCGTGACGCAGATCGGCGGCCAGCGCGTCTATCCCCCCGAGGCATACCGCGCGGTGTTCGCGCTCTGCGCCCTCATGGCGCTGGTCTCCTGCGGCTGCGCCTGGTCGGTGCGCGAGGGCCGCCCCAGCGCGCTCAGAGCATGACCGCGCCGCCGTCGGCGAGGGCCTGCCGCAGCGCCGCCGCGTCGACGGCAGCGACAGGCGCATCCTGCCGCAGCGCCAGCGCCGCGGCCACCCCGGCAGCCTCGCCAGTCTGGTTGCACGTGACCATCACCCGGATGGCACCGTAGGCGCCGCGGTCGGCGTCCACCAGCCGCCCAGCCGTCAGGACATTGACCGCACCCCACGGCACCAGGCTGCGGTAGGGTATCTGGTAGAACGTCGGGTCCTCCAGGCGGTGCTCGCGCCAACGGCCGGAGACGGACGGCTTCCCGGGGACGCTGTAGACCTCCCGGCCGTCGAGGTAGCGGAAGGTCAGCCCCGGGCGGTCGCTGTGGTGGATATCGACGCGGTAGCTGCCATTGGCGATGGCGTCGGGGAAGCGCACGCCGTCGAGGACCTCCATCTCGGTCAGGGTGTGCAGGCACTCGGCATGGCGGGTCTCGCGCACGCCGATCGTCGCTGGCAGGGCCGCCAGGGCCACCGCCTCGCCGCCCGGGTGATCGCGGAGGATGTCACGCATGGCCCGCACCTGCCGCCGCGCCGCCATCTCGGCCTGCGTCAGTTGGTCGGCGTCGCTGCAGTCGGCGTGGTCGACGCGGGTGCCGGCCACCATGGTCAGGCCCGGCACCCCGGTCACCGCCGCGCTCCAGACGCAGCCGCGCGGCAGGGCCTGCGGCCGGCTCGGGTCGCAGACGGCCGCGCCGAGGGCGAAGCCGGGCTGGCAGCGCGCCACCGCGTCGATGCCATGGATGAGGGCGCAGGCCGTCGGCGGCTGGAGGTCGCCCAGACGACGCGTCGGCAGGCCGCTGCGCGCCAGGACGTCGCCATCGCCGGTGGCGTCGATGACATAGCGCGCCGCGATCGCCCGGCGCCCGGTCTTGTCCTCGATGATCAGCGCCGACAGGCGACCGGCCTCGCCGACGGCGGCCACAAAACGGCTGTGCAGGAAGGGCCTGATCCGCGGCCGCGACCGCACCAGATCGTCCAGCTCGATGGCCAGCTCGGCGGTGTTGAGGGTGGCATAGGCCAGAGGCCGGTTGGCGTCGAGCACCGCCGCGCCGCGGCGCTGGAGCCGCTCGATCATCTCGGCGGTCAGGCCGCCGATGATCCGCTGCGAGCCGGTGGTGTCGGCCAGGGAGTGCCAGATGCTGACCAGGCCGGCGGTGGCCACGCCGCCGAAGAAGCCGTGGTTCTCGATCAGCGCCACCGAGGCGCCCAGGTCCGCCGCACGCACCGCCGCGAAGACGCCCGTGCAACTGCCGCCAACCACGCAGATGTCGCACTCGTGGACCACCGGAACCGCCCGCGCGGGTTCCTCAATGTGACGCATCATGACGCACGCCTCCCTGGCCCGCTGAAACAGAACACCGACACGGCCGTCGCGGCCGCACGGACCGCGACGCCAGCCGCGCCGCCGACAATCCGGACCCGGCCGGCGCCGCGTCAAGAGCCCCCGCCGACTCTAGCACCGCGATCACGTCCAGTGTAAGCTTCGGGCTGCGGCCGTGGCAGCGGTGCGTGACGTGGTACACACAGGGCTGCATTTGGCTCCGTGCGTTGCGTCCCATGGGTCGCGCCCCACTCCCGACACGCGGTCCTTCGCCGGCCATCACGACGAGGCCAAAGCCTCGCATCGTCCCACCTCAGTCTCCATTGCCGACAGCCATCACGACAGTAGCCGCGAGCCGGGCAACGTCAACCGAAAACGTCTAGACGCGGTTTCTACGCCACAAAACCATATTCTAAGGCCGCGCAACAGTCCTGCAGATCCCCTTCATTACTACTGCCCAATTGTTTACATGGACACGGCACTTGCTTACATGCCCCCACTATCGACAGGGAAACCCACCCGGCAGCTGGAATCTTTCGGGGCTCAATCACACGGCTTCGGCA
>JAAYZO010001014.1 GCA_012514865.1 Lentisphaerota bacterium
CCGGGCTGTCGGTTCGCCGACCCGGCGCTATGGTATAGGCGACGCCGGGCGACGCCGGCGCGTGGCATTCCTTGAAAAGCACGAAAGGCACGAACTGGAGGACATTCGGAGAGGTGAGAGCGGCAACACAGTCCGCCAGGCGCCCGTCGCCGTTCGCGTGTCGGGCCTCTCGTGCCCGATCCAATCCAATCCGGTCCTGTCCTGTTCGTGTCTTTCGTGCTTTTCGTGGTTAAAGATCGGCTCCGGATTGTCTGGACCGTCTCACCCGGCGGGTCACATCCGCAACCGTCCAGACTATAGCGCGACGATTAGTGACCACGAAGGGCACGAAAGACTCGACGAGGAAGGATGGGCCGGGAGAACCAGGCAGGACCGGACGTGCGCGCCCTCTCCCTTCCGTCTTCCTGGCGATCTTGGCGGCTTGGCGAGAAGCCTCCCCCTGCCCTCAGCCGGGCGGGGCCAGGTAGCCTTGCTTCTCGGCCGCGGTGATGGCCTGGTCGGCGTACACTCCAAAGCCTGTCGCCACGGCGCCCTCGGCAGGCGTGCTACCTCCGGCTCCCACAGAGTGTGATCCGGGCACTCATGAAAGACCGCTTCGCGTCTGCCCTTCTGGCCTCTGGCTTGGGGGCATTCCTCCATGGTACCCGGTCGGCGGGCAGCCGTCCTCACCTCCAGCGGGCAACCTGTTCGGCGCCCGCGGGACGACTCTGGCTGGCAAGCCCTCTCGTCTATGCCGCGCGCGCCTATGCCAGCGACCGTCGCAGGATGCCCAGCGCCTCCTGATCCAGCGCCGAGGTAAGTGGCCCGAGCGCCTGCTCGAGGTGCCGAAGCCAGGCCTGGGCGGCCGAGTCACCCTCGGCTGCGAAAGCTCGAGCATCCCCCCGGCTCTGACCGGCCCGCGGCCCCAGACCACGGAGGACGCCGCGAACAACGACTCCCGCAGCCAGGCTCAGTGCCAGCGACACCAGCAGCGCCAGGAGCCCGCCGGAGGCGACGTTGGCCAGGGCGGCCCCGGTGCCAATCGCGGCACCGCTGCTGGCCACGGCGACGGCCGCATGACGCAGCTCGGGCGTCCACGACTCACCGCGCGTGCGCAGACGCCAGGCGGCCGCGAGGGCGACGGCGGCCGCCAGGAGAGCCAACGGGTTCGCTCCTGCCAGACCGGCCAGGCCCGAGCCCGCCGCAATCTCGACGAGGGCTTCCGAGTCGGCACGATCGACGCCCATCACCACGGCAGCGACGGTCAGCGCACCGCCAAAGACATCCATGGCATTGATCTGCAGGAGGTCTGCCTGCCAGGCTTTGGAGATGCCGAGATGCGTCTGCATCCATGAGGAGGCCGCGCGGTACGACTCCGGCGCGAGGGAGACCAGAGGCAGCCCCATGACCGAGAACAGATCCTTGACCAGATGCCGGGCCGTCCCTAAGACCGCGGCTGCCGTGGAGTCATCCGGAACCGCGGCGCGGGCGGCGGCGAAGGCCCCTGCCAGGTCGTGCTGGCCGTCGAGGAGGTGATGCAGGCGCGACCCTCCGACGTGCGTCGCCAGGTAGGCGGCGTCGATGGCCTTGTCGTAGTGCGTCGTGTTGGCAGTGTTGATGAGTTCGGCCAGCAGGCGGTCAAGCTCGAGACCGCTGGGTGAGGCCGACGTCGCGCTCACCATCCAGGCCGGCGGCGGAGGGGAACGCCGCCCGGTCCCATCAGGCCGGGCGGCGTGATCCGTGCTGCGGGATCCCACGGGATGAGAGCCTGAGCTTAACCGACCCCGAGCGCCTGGGGAGACCGGGAGCATGCCATCCTCCGGCGTAAGACGGTCCGTCTGGTTCGATGACGAGCCGCCATGCGGCGCGTGACGGGGTCAGGCTACTCACCCATGGTGGACGACCCGCTGAAGAGCCAGCACAGTCTGCCCCAGAAGCCGGCGTCGGCCGGCGGGAGGCGACGCGACAGCTCGTCATTGCAGGGCGAGACGGTGGGGGCAGCCCCCCCCCCGGAGCGCGGCACAGCGGACTTGAGTTCGTCGAGCTCCTTCCGCATCGCGGCCAGCTCAGCAGAGGGCTGGCTCGCTCCTGCCTTGGGCAGCGCGGCGGCCTGGAGCGTCTTGAGTTCTGCCCGTACCGCGTCCAAGGCAGCAGAGGCCTGGTTTGCCTCCGCCTTGGTCTGCAGAGCGGCCCGGAGTTTGTCGAGTTCCTTCTGCATCGCGGCGAGATCGGCAGAGGCCTGGTTTACCTCCGCCTTGGTCTGCGCGGCGGCCTGGAGCGTCTTGAGGTCTGCCCGCGTCGTGTTCAGGTCCTTGAGGGCCTTGCATGCATCCGCCTTGGCCTTGTTAGCCTCCTCATTGGCCTGTTGGGCGTCACGCTGGGCCTGGTCGGCGACCTTCTTCATCGTCTCCAGATCGCCCTTGGCCTGCCTCTGCCACGGCTCGATCTCCGCCTTGATTCGCCCGGCCGCCGCCTCCGCGGCAGCAACGGCGGCTTGGGCGCTCTTGGCGGCTTTCGCTGCCGTTTCAGCGCACGCGCTGACCTCCCCATGCTTGGCGTTGACTCCGTCGGCGAGTTCATCAACCTTGCCGCGAGCCCCTTCTGCCGCCGTCATCGCCGCCTCTGCCTTGGCCGCCGCGTCAGTGGCGGCATCGGCCCGCTTCGCCGCTTCCTCGCGCGCCTCCCCGGCCTCTGCCGCAGCCTTCCCGGCCTCTGCCGCCGCCGCCTCAAGCTTGTGATAGAGTTCGCCCCACTTGTGGCAGTGCTCATCGACTCGCTTCAGATGATCGTCAGCGATCTTCTTGAAGGCCTTTTCGAGTTTACTGTGGTCGGCAAGCTTCTCGACGAGTTCCGTCACGCTCGCATTGTCCGCTTTCGTCTCGAGCGCCGTTTGGGTCCCGCGCATCTCGTCAGCGAGCTTCTCCAAGTGCTTCTGATCCGCCTTCGTGGCGAGTTGCTTCTCGATGGGCTTCAGGTCATCGGGGTCAAGGACCTTCACCTTGCTCAACTTGTGGTCGTGGTTCCAGACCATCCGTGCGCCGGGCGCCGTTGTTTCATCATGCACGTCAGCAATCACTTCTCGCGGCATTGTCTTTCTCTCCTTGCCTCGCCATTCGGTTCACGCCTCACCGGCATCCGCTCGTGAGTTCCGGCCTCAGGCCGAGGCCTCCAGCGCCAGTTCATGCCTCTCCTGACGCCATGTGTCGAACGCCCGGGATAGGTCTACGTGGGCCCGCAGGGGCGCGAAGGCCATGCCACCGCCACGGAAGAAGTCGAGCACCGGCTCGACGCGGCTCATGGCAGCGATCTGCGGTTTCGACGGCATTGAGAGCCCCTGGTCTTCAAAGCTGCCGTTGATCCCCCTGTCCCACTGCTCGAGCAGATCGGAGAACCTGGTCTTGCCCTGGGCTTCCACCTTGGACCATAGATACCATGCCAGATTGCAGGGCCACACCGTCCGGCCCTCCGCGATAGGTACGGGAGACACGCCCAGATTCCTCATGTGCGCCTCAATCTCATCACGTGCTTTGGTACAGGCACCGGGATCCCTGTGCTCCATGCAGTTCATGATCACCGCGAATGGACTGTGCAGGCTGGCCACCTTACGGATGACCTCCTCGGAGGGCGCTGACAGTCTCTCCGGCAGCACAACGAGGACGAAGTCGACTGGGTTCTGCGGGTCGTCGAGCACAGCCATTGTCTGTAGGGTGTCCTTGCTGCCCTCCTCACCACGTGCATCCAGTCCGGGGGTATCCATCACAACCGCATGGCGGAGGCACTCCCGGTTCATGACGAACTCCACGCGGTCCAGTTCCTTGAATGCATTCTTGGACGTCCCGTCATGCTTGCGGTACTCCGGGAGATCCATCTTCAGGGGTGTATCCGAATTGTCATGGAAGAGCCGGGCAATCTCGTCATTTCCGTAGCGGAACCGCGACACCACATGGGTCGTCGGATTCCCGTCGCCCATGTGGGCGACGCTGTCCGCCAGCAGGCAGTTCATGAGTGTGGACTTGCCGACCTGATAGGTGCCGACAATCGCCACGACGGGCATGGCAGAGTCGTTCTGGGGCATAGTCGCGGTCTCCTTTCCTTGCAGGGGGTCTCTCTCCCGGAGCGCGGCCGCGGCGTCATGGCTGCGGCGCCGAAGACGAAGGCGCGGGGACGCCGCGGCAGAACTCGTCCAGGCGTTCGCGCAACGCATCGAGGGACTGCGCGTGGTCTTTCAGGGCATCGATCTGGCGCTTGGCGTCCTGGTCCTTCGGGCGCTGCTGGCTCTCGATGAGGCTCTTCTCCTGCTGCCGCAGGCGTTTGATCTGGCGCGCCTGCGCCTGTTTCAGGAGGTCGCGGTACAGTCCCAGCATCGGAGCCATCTGTTGGCTGGCGATGCTTCGGACGAAGTCTTCCCGTTTGGCCTTGAGCTCCTCCGTGAGCTTGGTCTCGATGGCCTTCCGAATCTCGTCGTTGTGGTGTGCGGTGCCCACGAGTCTGAACAGGACGGCGCAGACCCCGGCGCTGACGACAGTGAAGATGGGCCCGATACCGGGAGTGAAGAAGGCGATCGTGCCGAACAGGGCCCAGCCCGTCAGTCCGCCAGCGAGAGTGGAGCCCATGTCGCCGGATGCCGGAGTGGCCAGCGCCTCAAGGTCGCTCCTGAGGGCCTGCGGGGTGATCGACGTGCCCCGACGCAGCGCATCGGGCACGGGGGACGGGAGGGCGCTCACGGCCGACGGCCCGCTCTCGGAGCCCTGCCACGTCCTGTCGAGGTCAGCGACGCACTGACCGAACTCGCCGAGGAAGGCACTGAAGAGTCCGTTCGTGCCGGAACGAACGCCCCGTATCCACGCCTCGCGGGCGGGCGCCGAGGCCTCGCGGAGGGCCTGCTGAAGGATGGCCTCGATTTCGTTTCCCAGTGGCTTCGGGATCTCTCCTTTGGCAAGGCTCTTGGCAAGTTGCCAGGTCTTGCGGAGATAGTCCTGAGACCGGGCCACGCCAGGCGCAGCGATGCGAGCGGCCTCGGGCACGGCCTGCAGGACCACGGCGTCGATGAAATCCTCGGCCAGGCGCCGGCTGGCCTTGTCGAAGTCCAGGCGCCCGACGGCCTTGTTCGTGGTCTCCCCGAAGGCCTCCAGTTCCTCCAGTTGCCTGGCGTACGCCTCTCTGGCCTTCACCACGCCCTCTTCTCGCACCCGGATAGAGTCAGCGAGGGTCTCTCCGGCCTCGTCGAGCACCCTGATGGCACGCCTGGCGCCACTGTCCACCAGGACGGTTCTGCCCTTGTTCCGTATCACGAAGCCCTCGATCTGATCCAGGACGACGTCCCACCCGCTCGCCTCGCGGATGATGCCGATGCCCTTCGCGCTGAGCTTGGAGGACAGGCCGGCGAACTCCTGATACTGCGGCACCGCGAGAAGCCGGAGCATCTTGTTGGCCACCCTTTCCCACGCCTCCTCGGCGGTTTTCGCGGCGACGTTCACATCATGTGCCTTGTTAACCAGGAGGTCACGCGTCGCTTTGTCTGCCTTGCCGCCGAGCAGGTCGGGGCCGACCATGGCTAGGTAGGCGAGAAGAACGTGAAGCGAGTACAGAGGCTCGCAGACCTGAAGCGGCTCGAGCGCCTGGCGCATCCCGGGGACGATCACGTTCTCGATGTGGCTGCGGGACGGGTCGATCGAGCTCCTCAGGTTGACACTGAAGAACATCTTGTCCGTGACGGCCTTGTGGATATCGCGGATGTCCTCGCCCTCGAAACGGCCGATGGCCGTGTTGCCATCCAGGAGGTACCAGACCGCGTCGGACTCACGGACGATGTCCATGGTGATCTGTGAGTCGTAGGCGCTGGCCGACAGTCCCGGGCAGTCCGTGACGGCGACGCCGAGGCGCGCCAGGTGTGGCGACGGGACGCGGAGGTTGACCTCGCGGACGAAGGCAAAGGCGAGTTCCTTCGGGGAGAAGGGCTCGCTGCCGTTGAGGAAGTCGAGCTGCTTCTCGGCGAAACGGGTGGGGAAGCGCACGAGGCTGCCGGCCTCCTCGAGGGAGAAGCCGGAGCGGCTCTTCAGTTTCTGTATGTCATGATGATCACGGTAGCGGGCGATCACACTGGCGATGAACAGCAGCGCCACCTTGTCCGAGCCTTGGATCGGCTGCCGACTGCTCTGGATCTCCTTGCTGGTATAGGCGCCACGGTCCTTCAGGTAGTCGTCCGTCTCGGCGCGGACGACAGCGGCGAACAGCGCAGCGTCGGCGGGGGCCGCGAGGTTGAGGTCGTGGCGGTCGTACCTGCTGCCGGCGAAGCGCTTCTCGTCTTGCTCCACCAGCCGCTCACGCACCAGGTCGAACACACTCTCGACCAACTCCCGATCGCTTCTCCATACCACGTCAGCGCCCTGTTTCGCGGGGTCCTCGACGTTCCAGGCCCGACAGACGGTGGCGCTGGTGCTCGATATGCCACTGCCCATGGGGCTCAACGGGCGTCCGCCGTTCAGGGCGTTGAAGGTGGTGGATTTGCCCCCCTGGAACTTGGACACCAGGGCGATGGAGAACTGGTTCTCGCGCAGTTTCCTACGGATGGCCTTGAGGTCCTCGCAGGAGTCGTCCAGGGCCGAATCCGACACCGGCGCTGGGCCGCAGCCGGCCTTCTGGATGGCATCAATGCACTCGTCGAGGAGCCCGACGAGCTCATCGCGTTTCTGCGTGTAGACCTCCGGCGTCAATGCGGAAACCTGGCGGGCGGCCTGTCTCGGTGCGCTGCTCATACGAACCCTTCCCTTTCCCGGCGAGTGCCGTTGCGAGACCCTCTCCGTCTATCGGTATGACCACGACATGTCACCATCCGACCTCAGTCCGACGCGCCCTGCGCGGATCCCCCCGACGGAGCGCACAATGCGAGCAGGCGGTCCGCGAACTCCGCCGAAAACGCGGCCGTGGACGTCTCCATGGGCAGCTTCGCGGTGTCGAGGCTGAAGACGTGGGGAAAGTCGATCCGCGAGTGGGGATAGCGCTCGGCGCCGGCTTCAGACAGGCTCCACA
>JAAYZO010000142.1 GCA_012514865.1 Lentisphaerota bacterium
CGTCGCTGAGGATGGCATCGCGGAAGAGCCGGTGCAGGCGCTGGAAGCCGTCCTCGCGGAGCAGTTCGGGGTCGACCGGGACCTCGCTGCGGGTGCTGCCGCGCATGACGACGATCGTCTTCGAGCCGCGGTCGACATGCAGCAGTCCCTCGCTCCCGTGCACGGTGTAGCCCTCGTGCGGGTCGCGGTTGCCGGCCGGCGCCGCGCGCAGCAGGATCGAAATGAGGGCGCCGCGGTCGCAGGTGCTCAGGGCGCTGAACTGGTCCTCGGAGATCAGCTCCTGGCTGAAGAGGTTGCTGACGACGGCGCTGACGGTGACCGGGTCCTGGCCCAGCAGGAAGCGCGCCGTATCGACGTAGTGGCAGCCGAAGTTGATGACATGGCCATGGCCGGCGGAGCCGGCGCGGTAGCGCCACGAGTCAGTGGCGCCGCGGGCCAGGGGCTCGGCGTTGGTGGAGAAGCGCGCGTCGACGGCGAAGGTCTCGCCGAGGTCGCCCTGATCGCAGAGGCGCCGTGCCATGAGGATGGCGGGCTGGAAGCGCGTCGACTGGCCGATGGTCATCCTGACCCCGGCGGCCGCGGCGGCGGCGTTCATGCGGCGGCACTCGTTGGTCGTGCTGGCCATGGCCTTCTCGCAGTAGACATGCCGGCCGGCCTCGGCCGCGGCAATGACGATCTCGGCATGGCAGTGCGTCGGGGCGGTCACCACGACCACATCGACACCCGGCGCCCCGACGACCTCACGCCAGTCCTGCGCCAGACGCGGGCGGCGCCGGCACGACTGCGCCAGGGCCTCGGCCTTGGCCTGATCGGGATCGACGACGACTTCGATGCGGGCCTGATCCAGGGCCTCGATCGACCGCAGGTGGTTCCGGCTGATCCGGCCGCAGCCGATCAGCGCGTAGCCGAGCTCACTCATGACATCACTCCATACTACACAACCGCCAGGAACCTGCTTCCATGGCGGGTTCCTGAAGGCCGACTGCCGACCACCGACCACCGCCACATCCCCGGCGCCCGGCCGCGACGGACATGGCACTGCGAAACGTCACTCGCGGCGCCTACCTGCGGCCCGCCGGTCTGGCGCCCTGAAAGGGCATCATTCGCCGCCCAACACACGGCCGTCATGGCGCCGCCGCCGGCGGCTTGGCGCCTGACGGCGTCTCGGGAAACAGCAGCTCCAGGGCCATGATCATGGCATGGACCTGATGCTGGACCGTGTCGATGCGCACTGACCCCGAGTCCTCACTCGACATGACCCCGCCGATCAGGCTGGGGTGGACGCGGTTGCCGGCGAGGAAGCGGTTTTGGTCTTGGAGCGGCCCGCCGACCTGGCAGCGTATGAGGCGCACCAGAATGCGCTCGGTGACGCCGCGGAGGCTCTGCATGGCCGCCTCGTCGCCGCGGTGGCGGGCGACGCGGTAGGCCCCCATGAGGCCCTCGATGGCGTAGGCGGTGTTGCCGCGGCGTGCCTCGACGACATGCTCGTGGATGAGCCACCAGGC
>JAAYZO010001015.1 GCA_012514865.1 Lentisphaerota bacterium
AGAGCGCGCCCTGTTCCACCGCCTGTGTGACGGCCGCCTTCACGACATCCTCGCGGGCCTTGGGGATCGCCAGCGGTTCCATGTACCCATTCCGCTGAACCTGGACGACGTTGCCGCCCTTGAAGTAGTCCACCACGTTCTGCACGCTGATGGCATCACCGGGCCACAACCCGGGCAAACGGTCGTGGGCAAGCAGGGCAGGCGGGATGTCGCCCAGTTCAGCCGCGTCCGGCAAAACCAGTTCAAGCGCGGAATCCG
Source organism: Lentisphaerota bacterium (assembly GCA_012514865.1). GTDB lineage: Bacteria > Verrucomicrobiota > Lentisphaeria > Oligosphaerales > JAFGRS01 > JAGVUW01. The sequence continues at coordinate 259 of JAAYZO010001015.1, forward strand.
CCATGGCCGCCTCGTCAGGGCGCGAGCGCCACCAGGTACGTGCGGAACCGTCGGGACGGCTGAGTCTCAGCACGAACGATCCCGCGTCACACCCGTCGACAAGAGTGTCGGCGATGGCTTGGGCCTTGAGCATCTTGGGCAGGTGTGGCAACTGCGCGAACGCCCCGGACAGGTCTTTGACGCGGCGGCTCGTCTCGCCCTCCCGCCACAGATTGTACGGGCCGTCTGGCAACAGCGCCTCGGCGGTGATCGAGGAGTCCTGAATCCGGGATCGGGAGTCGTTCTTGACGATGGTGAAATGCGCGTCTTCGGTCACGTTGATTTTGAATGCCTGGACCTCGTTCTTGTCCGAGACGGTGACGACCGTGCAGTACGCCTGCTTCACCGCGTCGGGAATGCGCCCCCGAGCCTTGTCGATGCTGATCGTCAGGGTCTGCAGGCGCGCCACGTCGACGTTGCCGTCCTTCTCCTGCTCTTTCAGATCCGACCGGACTTCCTCCCATGCCAGATAGTCGCGGACCCTGGCCGACGCCACCTCCAGTCCGTCCCGCGACGGTGCGAGCAGGATCACTGCATTGCGGTAGACCCGGGGTTTCTCCGGGCCGGTCGTCTCATCCAGGTAGCGTTTGGCTTCGGCGCTGGGTTTCCCCGAATCGCTGGCGGCGCTTGGCGCGAGGATGCCGAAGTGGAACACTCCGTCGTCCTCGACGTCGCGCGGCCGCGTTGGCAGCAGGTGGACGCGGACGCCTGCTGCAGAAGCCCCGGCGCTCAACGTCTTGCACTTGCCGACCTCATCGAGCAGTCGCGCCCGCACCACATCGTCGGACACCCGGCTCGCCGCCACGGCGTGCATCTGAGTCAGGTTGGGGCGGTTCCCCAGCCGCCATGTATCCGGCAGGGCGTTCCCCTCGGTGGCCGCATACCGGTCGTCGAGCCAGAAGCTGGTCTGCGCCCAGCGCGTCAATCCCTTCTCCAGTTCGATCCGGTCGGGACGGCTGGGGGCAATGAGCACCATCAGATCCCGGGTGCGCGCGCTCTGGCCAATCGGCTGAGAATGCAGGAACGTCGCCACGACCGCCTGCTCGACCTCCCGGTAACGAAGCCCCATCGATTCTCGTTGGATGTCGCGAGCTTTGCCGGTCTCGCCTTCGATGATCCCCGTCCACGCCTGCTTCTTGCCCTCGTGCTCTTCGGTGTCCGCCACCGTCACCAGTTCCCGCATCGCTTCGGAGAGTCCGTCGCGTTTGGGGTCGGCGAGGAACACGGCGGGCCCTACCAGGGGGCTGGTATCCCAGCGCTCCGCCTCCCGTAGCGCCAGGGCGAAGGTCCGCAAGACGCCTCGGGTTCGCTGGAAGCGATCCAGTTGCGTCCATTTCGCATAGAAGACTTCCGTGAGGTCGGGGTGGAACGGGTAACTCCTCAGGAAGCGCTCCTCGGCCTCCGCGCCCTGCTTCGTCGTCTGCGCGTCGATATCGAAGACGCCCTTGAGTGCCGCTTGGACGTGGGCTCGAAACGCATCCCTGTCCTTGATGGATTTCGGGGTGAAGAACCGGCGGCGCAGGACTTCGGCCACGTCCTCCTTCACCACGGGCTCGACGATGGCCTCGCGCTGGCGCTGGAAGATGTCGTACAGCTCGCCCTGCAACTGCCGCCCGGAGGTGTCGCTTTTCGCGGGATCGCTGGCCAGCAGCGATGCCACGACACAGCAGCGGTCGACCTTGGTCGCGGCCTGGGTCAGGTACTGGAAGAAGTTCACCATGCGGTCGCGCCACGTGCGGTCGGCGGAGACCTTCTCCCGGACGTACATCAGGACTTCGTCGATCAGGATCAGTACGCCCAGCCCTTCCTTGACCGGCAGTTCCAGCAGCTCCGTCAGCGTGTTTTCCGCCGGGGCGGACTCGCGCTCGTCGGCGGACTTCCCCGCATTGAGCACCAGCAGACCCGCCTCGCCGGCGAGCTGCCAGGCCAGGATGCTCCAGGGCTGCACCAGTCGCCGGGTCTCGCCTTTGGGGCCACGTACCTCCATGCCCGTCTCGACGTCCAGCTTGTCGAAGCACAGCGCGGCCACCCGGGCCCGCGGCGGTGCCTGGCCGATGGCTTCCCGGAACTCGTGCACGGCAGGCAGGTCCGGCAGCTTGTCGGGGTCGGTCACCAGGTGCCGAAGCGTGATCAGGGTGTGCGTCTTGCCGCCGCCGTAGGTCAGGCTGAGCTGACGCACCGCCTTGTCGTTCTTGCCCGCCACGCGCAGCACCACGTCCCGCACCAGCTGGCGCAGGTTGTAGGTCGGAAAAGTGAGAGCAAAGAAGTTGCTCGGGTCTTCATAGGTAGGCCGCTTGCCCCCCTGCATCATGACCTCGTACAAGTCCGCCGCGAACATGTGCAGCGGCAGTTCGCCGGACTTCAGGTCATCCCGCAAGGCGACGACTTCGTGCCAGGGCTTCCATGGGTTCTTAGCCATTGTCTCGGGCCTCCTGCAGGCGTGCTCTGACCGCCCGCTGTGTGATCAGGATTTCCCGGCGCAAGGTCTCCTCGTCCGGCAGGTCCGTCATGTAACGCGAAGCGAAGACATTCGCCTTGATGCCGCCCATGGCGTAGTGCGCCACGGCGTCGTTCTTTGCGCTGCACAGGATGAGCCCGACGGGTTCGTTTTCCCCCGGCTCCATCATCTGTTCCCGTGCGTAGTTCAGGTAGAGGTTCATCTGACCGGCATCGGCATGCGTGAACTTGCCGATCTTGAGGTCAATGACGACCAGGCACTTGAGCCTGCGGTGGAAGAACAGGAGGTCGAGGCGGTACCATTCGTCGCCGATGCGAATCCGCTTCTGCCTGGCCACAAACGTGAAACCAGCTCCCATTTCCAGCAGGAACCACTCGAGGTGGCGGATGATCGCGTCTTCCAGATCGCTCTCGCTGTACTCGTCCTTCAGATTGAGGAATTCCAGCAGGTAAGGGTCGCGGATCTCCTCCCAGAGGCTCACGGCGTCTTCCGGCCTCGGCATCTGCCCGCGCGCCAGCATGGCTTCCTGCTGCTGCGACTTCGCGGTTCGCTCGTAGAACTGCGTGCTGATCTGCCGGTCCAGCTGCCGCACCGACCAGCCGCCCCTCACGGCCTCGGCCTCGTAGAACGCTCGCGCCCGAGGGAGTGTCACCGACAGCAGCCGGACGTAGTGGGACCATGAGAGCGGGAAGACGCCGAGGACGTCCGGCAGGACGCATTCCGCGGGCAGCAGCTGGGAAGCCCCAGACCGTTCAGACGGTGTCTGGACGGTTGCCGCATCGCTGTCGTTGACCAGTAGCTGGCTCTGGGCCCTTGCCTCGAATCGTCCAGACGGCGTCTGGACAATCTCCCATGCCTGATAGAACGCGCGCATCTGGGCCACGTTCGTGCGGGAGAAGCCGCGTCCGTGCCGAGCGCTCAGGTCGGCGGACAGGCGTTCGAGCAACTTCTCGCCATACTCCGACTTGGCCGCGCCGCCCTGCTCGAACTCGACGATGCGGCGGCCGATCTCCCAGTAGGTGGCCGTCAGAAGGCTGTTCACCGTGCGAACCGCCTGGCGGCGCGCCTGCTCCAGAAGCGTGCCGATGCCGTCAACGAGGCAACCGTAGCCGTCTGGTGTGGCTGCCTTGGTGATCTCGTCTCTGCTCATTGCTCGTCCTCCCGCCCCCAGCCCCTCGCGTCGGGCATGAACTCGCCCTTCTGCGCGGTCGCACCGCGTCCCCCGATGTGGTTGCTGAGGCTTTCCAGGAGGGTGCGCTCGTCGCTGCCGCGCTCGGACAGCTCGATCAGGGACTGGACGAGGCGGCGGAACAGCTCGTGGCGGCGGAGGCCGTTGTCGTCAAGATACTCGTCGACCTTGTGAACATCACCGGCCCGCCAGAGGTGCATCAGGCGATGGACGCGGTCGATCAGGGGAATGGGACGGCCGCTCGGCGCGTCGTAGCCCATGTTCCTCCCCTGGCGCTGGGCCCAGCCCTTGAGCTTCATCTGGCCGCCGGAACTGGTGCCCTCATCGTCGCCGTCATCCTCGTCCCCTTCGATGTCGCCTTCATCCATCTCCGCGTCTCCCCGTCCCCGTGTCCCCGCGTCTCCCTTCGTGCTGATCAGATCCCAGGTGACTTCAAGGTCGTGATCGGAGATGCCGCAGGCGGTGGCGTAAAGGATGCAGGCCCCGGCAGGGGCGTCGCCAAGCCCGAAGTCATGCCGGTGCAGCAGGTAGTAGGCGGTCGGGCTGTCCATACGGTCGGCGGCCGCCGTGTCGGACCCGTCACCGTTGCCGGTCAGGACTTCACCGACCACGAAGTCAACCACCATGCGGCGCACGTGGACCAGGAACTCCCCCACGGTCATGACTTGGCCCGGGTCGTTGGCCTTCTTGACCACCGGGTGCTTGCTGTAGGCCTCCAGTGCCGGGCCGGTGGCCGCCCAGACGAAGTCCGGCCCGCGAATTCCCGCGTCCCAGAAGTCCCGCAGCCGTGTCGTGATATTGGCCCGCATCTCTTCCAGCACCCGGTTGTCCCAGCCGAGTTTGGCGGCGGCGGGGCGCTTCTTGCAGACGATCCAGAGAGATGAAGACAGGGCTGCCGATGACAGCGAACGAGTGCGGGCCGCACGTTCGGTCTGGATCGGCCAACTGCCATCGACAATGAAACCCGCCCGGATGATCGCCGACACCAGCGTGCCCCAGGCGTCCGGGTGCTTGTGGGCAAAGACGATCACGAGGCGGCCATCCGGCTGGAGGCTCTTCTCGCAGGCCACGAAGGCCCGCGCCATGCCATCCTCGTAGGTGGTCTTGGATTTCCCCGCGTCGCCGCCGTGGCGGCTGGAATCGTCGATCAGTTCGCCGTCGTTGGCAGCCACATCCCACTTGGGAGAAAGCGGTTTGGCGAACGCTGCATCAAACGTCGCCGATAGGCCATGCAAAGACCGCCGTAGCCAGACATAGAAGAAGTCCATGCAGTCCGAGTAGGGGATCGCGTCGTAGTAAGGCGGGTCAGTAAGCACCACGTCCAATGAAGGGCAATCAGCAACGGTAGCGGAAGCCATTCTGGCCTGACCCTCGCCTGTGGCGGTGGCGGCAAGCAGGTGCTCGCAGACCTCGGCAACCCATTCGACTCCTTGCTCGAACCCCCCGCTGGAATCGGCCCACGGCATGACCTCGCAGAAGTCCCATGTGATCGGCAGAGCGAAACGGGAGAACGTGTTTCGTATCTTCTCTGGGCTATTCTGCCAACTCGCAACAGCGCTGGCGCGGTCTGCTAGTCGGGACACGCAACACCCCAGTTCCGCCAGAACAGCATCACCCCAGTCCAGGGGGAGAGCCATGGCGCTTGCGGAAGTCACACCCCGGACGTGCTTCACGAACGTCCCCATCGCCAGCAATTGCCGCGAGGTGAACAGATCGCACCACCGCATGAGGCCGTACCCCTGGATGGAGAAGGCTCTTCCTGCGCCGCTGCCGCCTCCGGCGGGTGTCGGTTCCGTGGGCAACCCAAACGGGATATCGGCGAAGACGCGGTCGAGTTCGGCTTCGGCCCGGCTGGCGCAGTCGATCTCATGGGCGGTCGGCAACCGATAGGCTTTGCTGGTCTGGCTCTCGGTGACCACGGCGGTGGCGACCATCCCCAGTCGACCGGCTTTGCCCTCGAACCGGATGTCCTCCATCGTCATGATGGCGGAGCAGCAGGGACACTGCGCCCCGGCGCGGGACATCGTGCCCGCCCCGATCCGCTTGTCATTCTCGCGGCGTTGGGCGGCGTTGCCGCCCTGGACCGGAACGTCGTCGTCGATGCCGAAAACCACACCGCTGCGGTCACGGCCGGGCTCCATGGTCAGGAGCACGCGCTTGTTGGCCTTCTTACACAGCCAACGGGTCTTGAGCAGAGGCACGGTGGCGCGGCAGTTCTTGCAGGTGACCGTGCGCGCCCACAGGTACGCCACCGTCGGCTTCGCGACCCAGCGCGGGTTTCGTCTATCGGCTAGGTACGCCGCCGAGAACTCGGCATTGAGTGCGTCGAGGTCGGGGGTGCCGTCGTCCTGCAGCGGCACCAAACGCATCTCTTGCGGTTCGTACGGCTTCGGGTTCTTGAGATTGAGTGGCTCGAAGTCGGCATAGGTCGGGTAGAAGGGGGCCAGTTCCTTGCGGGTCTCGTTCAGCACCCAGCGTCCCCAGGCGCGGACATGCCAGGCCAGGTCGGCCTTGGGGGCGCGCCCGGTGTCCGGCCGGACGAAGCCGGGCAGCGTATCGCGATCAGCCTCCTCCTGCTTCTTCGTCTTCTTCGTGCGTCCGACCAACTACGGGTGCGCTTGGTAGAAGTCATCCATGAAGGCCTCGTCCTGGAGGATGAAGTCCGGCAACGGGTGGGTCTTACCGGCGAGCTTCTGCGGGTACTCGAGGGTGCACTTGAGGATGAACCAGGCGACCGGGTTGATGTCCACCGCCGTCGCCTCGCAGCCGAGCCGCATCGCCTCGAGCGGGATGGCCCCGCCACCCGCGAACGGGTCGAGCACGCGCGGCGCGCGCCCGCCGCATGCCTTGCGGATTTCGTCGCGGAACCACTGCAGCTCCTGCTCCCGGTGCGCGACGACCTCGCGGTGTTCCTTGAGCTTCCTCGCACCACCGGATTTCGGCTCGGTGCCGATCCAACCCAGGATGCCGCCCTCGACTTCCTCCTTGACCACCTCGACCGTCTTGCCGTTGGGCATCGTCTTGCGCTCGGTCGTCTCCACCACCCGGCCGCCGATGCGCTCGCAGAGCTCCTTGCGTTTCTCGGGCGTTCCCGGATCGGGCAGCAGCGTCGCGATCAGCGCCGCCCGGCAAGCCGCCAGCGGCCGCCGTGCGGGCCAGATATGCAGCGTTGAGATATGCCCATGCCGCACATTCTTCTCGTGCACCGACGTCAGCGACGCCTGCTTCAGCGGGAAGGCGAGCTCGATGAGGCGGGGGGTATCCGTCACGGCCTGCCGAGGAGGCACGGAAGGGAGCGCTGTCGCGGTGTCATTGCTCATGGGGGTAGTCACTTCCGCGGGTCGGGGTTCCACTTGTTTTGCAGGAGCTGGGCATGCTTGTTGGCCAGGAAGTCGGTGTGTATGCCGTCGTTGGCGGCCAGTGCGGCTTGGAAGACGCGGTCGGCCAGGTTGCGGTTGCGGGCACGGACGGCCGCGTCTGCAAGGCGGATGATCGGCTGCCATTCGCGCGTCCCCATCTCCCTGGCCAGTGCCTCGAATGAGTCGAATCGTTTCTGCTCGGCGGCGATCTGCCCGATCAGGGTCAAAGCGGCCTCGGCCTGATAGTCCAAGTCCCAGGCCAGCAAGGCGGGAATCCTGCCGCGCAGATAGGCCAGGCAGAAGTCGCCCTCTTCGCTGGGCAAGGACGCGAAGAAGCCGTCGGTGCAGCCATCGGTGAAGCCGTAGTCCTCGAACACAAGCAACTCAAGCAAGTCCGTCAGAAAGCCTTGGGGCGGGATGCCGGCGTTCTGTCGGGGAAATGCGAGGTAGCGGTTGAAGGCTTCCTTGAAACTCTGCCCAATGCAACCGAAGGAATCGTCGGCCATCTCGACCAGCTCAATGGTCACGGTCAGCGTGGCGCGCAACGCGGCAAGCGCCTCCGCGAACGTCCCCTTGTCTTCAAGTTCCTTGGCGGCGGCTACGGCGGCGTCGAGCTTCCTGGCCAGCGCCCAGGAGGCATCCTCTCCATGGCAGCGGCGCCAGTTGAACTCGGCTCGGAGGTGGTCGTAGTAGGGTTGGGGTGAGACCGGAAAGGGTGCCCACAGACCGCGCCGAGCGATCTCGCAGAACCGTTCCAAGGGAAGGGTCCGCATGGCTTCGGAAAGCTCGTAGGATCGCTGGTTGTGTTTGGCAATGCGGCCGTACGCCCGGCGGCGCTCGACTCTTGCCAGGTCAGGCGGCAGGGCGGCCAGGATGTCCGAAACCCCGATGCCGGCTCTGGCCAACCGCTGCTGCAGGTCCCGCAGGTGACTCAACTTGCGCTTGGCGGCATCCGAGGCAAACGAACCCTGGCGCAACTCGCGCAGTTCGAGCGCCAGCCGGTTGAGGTCGCCTTCGAACCGATCCGTTGCCAGCAAGACGTACCACACGTCCCAGTAGGAGAGGTCTAGCGTGCCTCCCGCCGGAATAGCGATGGAAATCGCCACCTCGGTGGCCATGGGGACTGCCGGTTTGGCGGACTTGGCCTCCACGGCATGCCGTGAAATTCCTGATTTGGGATGGGCGTGTCGGCTCACAGGTCGTGCATTTCCTTTCCCGGGTTGGCCTCGGAAAGGAGGCAGGCGAGCATGCCGTCGGGGTTGAGGTGGGCGACGACGAGGCGGTCGCCGTGCTCGATGACGTACTGGTTGCACCAGACGGCGCGACGGGCGTTGGGGGTTACCAGGCTCTTGTAGGAACGCCGGATGGTGGGTACGGAGCCGGCTACTGGCGCTTGCATGGCTACACCTCCCCCGCTTCGGTCACCTGCTGCGGCGAGATGCGTACTCCGCCAGACTTGAGCGTTGCCGTGATCGTCCGGGTGACGGTCTGGCTCTTGCTGAAGGGTCGGACCAGCAACCGGTCGAACGGGTCCTGCACCCGGACCAGCTGGGGGGTCGCCGGAAAGTAGCAGGCAGTTGTCATCGATTGCCTCCCCCATCTCCCGTCGTCGGCTCAGAAGCCAAGGGTTGTCGCCCCTTGCCAGTCAGGCGGTACTTCTGCAGGCGGCTGTTCGGCTTGTCGGGGATCGTGTACTCGATGAGCCCCGCCTCGATTGCCGGGTGCAGGTAGTTCTCCCGGAAGGTGGGCCGGTGTTTGATGCCCAACGCCTCACGGAGTTCACCGGAGGCCATTTCCCCGTGGAGGAGAGCCGCCAGCAAGCGTGTGACTGGGTCTCTCGACTGGGTCGCCGACTGGGTCGCCGACTGGGTCGGTAACTGGGTCGGTGGCTTCACGCCGAACATGGCCTTCATCAGGTCCGATGCCATGTCCACTTCCTTGTCCAGGTCGGGGATGAACAGCTCGAAGGCCTTCCTGACCCGGTCGTTCTCGTAGGTTGGGGAGGGGTGGCCGAGCTTCCGCCAGGTCTCGCGCATCATGCGCAGGCCGGTGCCCGCCTGCTCACACATGGCGATCCGCCGCATGGCCATGGCGATGGACGGATTGCGGACCTCCTTCTCGCCGGGCTCCCAGAGACGGGAGTCGTCGCCGAAGACGTCGCCGGGGTTCCAGAACTGGATGCCGTCGCGGTAGAACTTGATGACAGCCTTGCGGGAGTGGTCGCCGTAGTCCTGGTGGATCAGCAGGTTGATGGCCGCTTCACGGAACACCCGGAAGCCGGGCGGATCGTCACGTCGGCCCAGCGTGACGGAATCGATGTCCCGGAAGGGCTTCGGCATGAAGAAACGGTACTTGGCCAGCAACTGCTCCCACGTCTGGATGATGTTGTCCTCGCAGACGATTCGGTCGATCCATCGTGTTTCCGGCAACGAGTCGCCGGTCGAATAGCCGAGGAACTGAACGTCGAGCGTTGGCCGTGGCATGAGCTGGTGAACCGCGAGGGACGATCCGAAGACCATGACGGCGGCGTGGGTGGGAAGGAACCCCTTGCCGTCCTTGAGGAGAAAGCCCCAGTGGTAGAGGAACTCCCGATCCGGCTGCTTCGGGTCAAAACCACTGTTGACCTGACTGAAGCGATCCCGGTACCACCGCAGGGAGCCCGGATGGAAGACATCCTTGAAGGAGACGCGGTCAAACGGCTGGCTGTCCCAGCGGTCGGCACTGGAGTCCCGCAGCATGCGTTCGATGTCCAGCATCTGCGCCTTGTAGTCACCGCCGCCCTTGCGCAGGAACGTGCGTCGGATATCCCCATCGAGGTACACTGGCTTACGGGTGCGCGGGTTCTCGGCGACGTGGAAGGTCAGCACGGTCTTGCCATCAATGGCCAGCCGCTCTTCGGTCACGGCTACGTCGTGGTTGATCTTGGCGTCGGCGTGCAACACCGACAGGAAGTCGTTCTGCACCTTGTCCGGCGTTTCGACGCCGGTAATCTCGAAGGCGTTGTCGCGCTGGGCGACACCAAAAACGAGGTGGCCGCCGTGCGTATTGGCAAAAGCGGCGACCGTCTCGTAGGCGGATCTGGGAACACCCGTGCGGGCTTCCTTGAACTCAACGTCGTTCCACTCACCAGCCGCGAGCAACTTCCTTAGTTCAGACTGGGTCATCCGCTACACCTCCCCCGCTTCGGTCACCTGCTGCGACGAGACTCGCACCCCGCCGGACTCGACCGTCGCCGTGATCGTCCGGGTGACGGTCTGGCTCTTGCTGAACGGGCGGACCAGCAGCTTGTCGAACGGGTCTTGCACCCGCACCAGTTGCGGGGTCGGGGTAGCGCAGTGATAGGCCACGTAGAGCCAGTACTCGTCGCGCAGGTTACAGGCGCGGGCCCACTCGTTGTCGGTGACCTCGATCTCGCCGATGGATGCCCGCCCCTTGACCTCGATGCAGCGACGCGCGTCGCCTGGCCGAACGGAGAGAATGTCGAACCCCGGATTCTCGGGAAGCCCCGCAGCGCGGGCCAGTTCGGGCGTATGGACAAAGCGCACGTCCGCCCCCGACGCTTCCTCGAAGGCCTTGACCAGGTTCATGGCGATCTGCTCGACATTGGCATCGAGCCGTTCGCGGTCTGCCTTGGCGGCGGAGGGCACAACGAGGGCATGGGCAATGAAGTCCGTGTTGCCGGGCACCAGCAGCTCCGGTTCGCGGCGGATGATCGCCAAGGCCCGGTCCCGACGGTCGTGCAGTTCGCGTTGCTGCTCCTTGATCCGGGACAGTTCGGCGGCGGCCCCTTTGTTCCCGTCACGCGCTTTCGGGGTGAGCTTGGCCCGCGAGGCCGCCAGTTCCGCTTCCTGGAAGTCGAAGCCACGTTCCACAAAGGACTCACGCTCGGGCAAGGCGGCCATCATCTGGTTGCGGCGGTCGACGGCCATACCACGGCAGACACGTTCCATGAGGTAGGCGTTGGCTTGATCGCG
>JAAYZO010001016.1 GCA_012514865.1 Lentisphaerota bacterium
CATGTACAGTACCGGATTGCTGTGCTGGGCTGTCATCTCAGGGTCTCCTCGTGTTGGCAGACTGATGTTCCGCGACAGAACCTCAGGCTAACGCGGGTTCCCTTGACAGTCCAGCATAGCATCTCCACCGCCCGCGGCGCCGCGATGTCCCCTCTCCATCCCCCTCGTTGAGGTCGATGCGCTCTCTAACGGCAGAATCACCTCCGCCGTGCCGACGCCGCTGCGTGATGGTCCGTCAGAGGACGCGGGTGGTGCCGGACAGCGGGCGGCCGTTCCAGACGTCGAGAATCATGCGGACGGCCGGGGCGGGATCCTCGAGGCCGTGCGGGTGGTGCTTCTGGCCAGGCTTGACGAGCACATCGATGGCACCGCCGAGACGCCGGTAGCGCTCGGCCAGGATAACCGTGTTCTCCGGATAGGGCACCACCTCGTCGGCATCGCCGCAGAGGTGAATGAGGGGCACGCCGTGCGCCGCCAGGGGCTCCAGGCGGTCGATCGGGTTGCCGCCGTAGTCGAGGGCCGCCTGTTCCGAGGCAAACCCGTAATCGCCGATGAGCTTGGCCCAGTCGCGCGGACTGCCGGGGCCTGTGCCGCGGCCGCCGGGCCAGCTCTTAAAGTCGCAGACCGGGTTGTCGCCCAGGATGCACAGGACACGATCCGGATGGGCGGCGCCCCAGGCGTAGACGTAGAGACCGCCGCGGCTGAGGCCCTCGAGGACCGGCTTCGCGGCCAGGCCGTAGGTGCCGGTCATGGCCTCGTAGAAGACATCGAAATGCCGCATGGCGCTGGGGCAGCCGAAGGTATTGCCGACGTTCATATAGGCAAGGTGGAAGCCCTCGGCGAGGAGCGCCAGGTCGATCTGCGGGAAGGCATCGAAGAACTCGGCGCGCCAGATCCAGGGCCGTCCGGGCAGCTCATGCCGCGGCATGACCACGGTACAGGGACAACCATCGAGGCTGAAATCGACACGCGGGAAGCCGCGGTACTGGCTCGGTACCCCCGGGAAGGCGGCCGGCACGGCCGCCGCGGCAACGGCGAGGGCGAGCGCGGAATCATGCATGGGGATCTCTCCGTCTAAACTCCGCGGCCGACACGCGGCCGCGCCGAGTACCGTAGACGCCGGCATCGTGTTCACAAGAGGTGGCAAGACGGAACATCGCTCGCCGCCGGCCTGGAGCGCGAGTGTCCACAGACGCGAAGGCGTCCACGAGCCGCAACGGCATCGACAGCCCAACGACGCGATGTTTCCTGGGAGGGTGCCGGGGTGAGCGCCGACGCCATCGTCGAGCCGCCCTGGATTCGCCGGCGCCGGGCTTGACGGCCCCCCCGACAGGCGGCATGGTGGAGCGAGTTCCCAGCCGACCGCGCGCGCGGCGCCGGGCCGTCGACCCCTGTGGCGACAGGCCCGGAGGGCGCCGACGCGGTCCAGCCAAGGTCGTGCCATGCTGCTGCCTCAGCCCTACCTGCAGGTCGTACTCTTCGGTGCCTCACTGACCTGGTCGATGCGCGCCCCCTACGGCCAGCGCTACGCCGACTGCCTGGAGCAGGCCCTCCGGGCGCGCCTGGGCGGTGCGATCGTCGTCGATGTCGCCGCCTGCGGGGCCGGCGGCAACACCGCCCGCGAGGCCCTGCCGCGCCTCGACCGCGACGTCGCGGCCTACCAGCCGGACGTGGTGGTGGTCAGCCTCGGCGCCAACGACTGCGGCCGGGAGGAGAAGGCGGTCTTCGAGAAGGCCTACGTCGAGGTCCTGCAGGCCCTGGCCGAACGCACTGCCGCCCTGGTGGTCTGCGAGACCACGCCGGTGCTGGATGAGGAGTGGCACGCCTACCGCGACCGCGACTTCGCCAAAGCCGCCGGCGGCATCAACCGCCACATCGAGGCCTTCACCCACGAGTACGTCCGACGCACCGTGGCGGCACGCGGCCTCATCCTCCACGACCGCTTCCGGATCTACCACGACGCCCTCGCCGCCGACCCCGGCGTGCGCGAACGACTCATCCGTCGCGACGGCGTCCACCTCACCGAGGCCGGCAACGCCTTCTTCGCGGAGACCCTGGCCGAGCGCATCACGGCCGCCCTGCCGGGCCGACCGACGCGGCCCGCCGGGAGTGCCGCCGAGTGGCTGGCGAAGGCCAACGGCAACGCCGTCCTCCAGGCCGCCATGGCGGCCGCTCAGGCCGACGACCCGGCCGCCCTCCGAGGCGTGCTCCTGCGCGACGACCCGGTGACGCGGCTGATGCTGCAGCAGGCGCGCTCCTGCGCGCGCCGCGCCGGGGCGCTGTCCACCGATGAGGCCCAGCGCGCCGCCGCCGAACGCCTGGCGGCCCTGGCGGCGGCCTTCCTGGGCATGCAGCGCGTCCTGAACCCGGCCACGCCCCTGGCGGCCAGCGGTAGCCGGAGCTGGGTCGAGGAGCGGCTCCGCGGCGTCGACGCCGTCCCGGCAGGCCTGCAGCGCCTCTGCCAGGAAGCGCCCTGAGACCAAAACGGCACCGGGGGGATCCCCCGGTGCCGAAAGGCGGGAAATCCGGCCCGCCGCGGCGGGCCGAAGCGCCCGGCCAGGCCTATCTGTCTGACCTGTCTGACCTGTCTGACCTGTCTGACCTGTCTGACCTGTCTGACCTGTCTGACCTGTCTGACCTGTCTGACCTGTCTGACCGCGCCAGACGGTCCGGACCGCGTCAGCGCACCTC
>JAAYZO010001017.1 GCA_012514865.1 Lentisphaerota bacterium
CAGGGTGTGAGGCAGTGCCGGGAAGACACCGTGCTGCTGGTGAACGGTATCCCCCTGGTGATCGGCGAGTACAAGAGCTACCTGGCCAGCAGCAAAGACTGGCGTGAGGCCGTGCTGCAGCTCCACCGGTACCAGCGGCAGGCGCCGCTGATCCTGGCCTCCAATGTCTTCTGCGTGGCCGCGGACGAAGATGAGTTCCGATACGGGACGGTCCTCTTTCATGATGCCGGCAAGGAAGACATCGAGCGGCATATGGACATCTGGGGTCGATGGTTGAGTCTGTACCCGGAGCGGAAGGGCTACTGGAACGAGCCGGAGGCGGACGACCCCGACGACCCGCTGGAAGTGCCGGTGAAGGGGCTGCTGCGGCTCAGGCCGTGTCACGTCCTGGATTTCCTGCAGCACTTCGTGGTGTTCGAGACGAAGAAGGGCCGGACCACGAAGAAGATCGCGCGGTACCAGCAGTTCGAAGCGGCGAACGACATTGTTGACCGCGTTGTGGCGCTCTACGGCAGGGACGCGGACCCGCAGGAGCGTACCGGCCTGGTCTGGCATACGCAGGGCTCGGGCAAGACGCTGACGATGGTCTACACAGGCCACAAACTGCGACGGCACCCGGCGTTGGGAAACCCGACGGTACTGATCGTGGTGGACCGGCGAGATCTGAAGACCCAGGTGGGCGACGATTTCGACGCGTGTGACTACCCGAACGTCGAGAAGGCCCTGGGCGTGGAGGATCTGAAGCGGCGACTGCGGACCGGCTGGCGCGGGACGCTCGTCACCACGATCCAGTCGTTCCAGAAGATGGACGACCTCGAGCCGATTGACCGCGACGACATCATCTGCCTGGTGGACGAGTGCCATCGGACACAGAAGAGCGCGAGGGGCACATGAGCGGCGAGAGCTACGCGATGACCATGCGGGCGAAGCTGCGGAAGGCGTTCCGGTTCGGCTTCACCGGAACGCCCATCGACAAGACGATGCAGAACACGCATCGCGACTTCGGGCCGATTGTCGACGGCGGACAGGAGCGCTACCTGAGCTACTACGGCATCCGTCGCGCGATCAAGGACGGCGCGACGCTGGAGGTGCACTATGTGCGGGATCGCGTGCCGTTCAGCGTGGACGAGAAGGCCCTGAGCGTCGGTTACGAGCAGATGTGCGCGGAGATGGAGATCGAGGACGAGGAGGCCAAGGACAACGTCCAGCGGCAGAAGTCCAGGTGGAAGGAGCTCGCCCGGCATCCCGACCGGGTGGAGATCGTCCTGGAGAAGATGATCGAGCACTTCCTTGCCTACCCCGACCCCGACGGGTTCAAGGCTCAGCTCGTGGCCGTGGACCGCAAGGCCTGCGCGATCTACAAAGTCAGGCTCGACGAGAAGCTGTGCGCCCGTGGGCTGCCGACCGAATGG
Organism: Lentisphaerota bacterium; assembly: GCA_012514865.1. Taxonomy (GTDB): domain Bacteria; phylum Verrucomicrobiota; class Lentisphaeria; order Oligosphaerales; family JAFGRS01; genus JAGVUW01. Next base: position 1,413 of record JAAYZO010001017.1, read on the forward strand.
GCGGACGTGATCATCTCCTCGGCACAGAACACGGCAGACGAGGATGTGCGGCGCTTCGAGTACCTGAAGGCGAAGCAGGACGACCTGATTGAGTGGTTCAAGCTGACGCCCGGGGAGTGGGAGCAAAGGAACAGGGAGCTGCACGGTGAGGACAGGGCCCAATGGCGGCCGCCGCTGAAGATACTGATCGTGTGCGACCGGCTGTTGACCGGGTTCGATGCACCCGTGGAACAGGTGATGTACCTGGATAAGCCGTTGCGCGACCACAACCTGCTCCAGGCGATTGCGCGCACCAACCGCCCCCTGCCATCGATGAAGAAGCGG
>JAAYZO010001018.1 GCA_012514865.1 Lentisphaerota bacterium
CAATCTGGCGACATCCCCGGTAGTGAAATGCACAGTTGGATTCAGGCTAGACATGATGTGCTTGGCACGAGAGGAGTTGAAGAGGCAGTTGATCTCAGCAATCTGGCCAAGGCACGGCGGAAAGACGGACCTCCCCATGTTCCCGAATATGCTAAGGAACCTGTGTACACGGCCCCCGAACTCAGCACCGAGGGTGGTGAAAGAAACCCCGGGCTTCAGATAGTGAACGGCACAGGGAGGGGTCCAAGTAGTCGTGCCACTTAGCTGGGCAGCCAGGGCGCGCAGTTGGAGCCCTCCGCTCTGCCACAACACTACTTCTTTGAGGGGTTCCACCCAGGTATGTCCATCAGCTCCTTGGATGTAGGGTATCCAGCGAGACGTCTCTTCACCTACTGTCCGGTCGGCCGCGCGGACGGTTAGCATTACCCCTGGGTCTACCTCGTACGGCCGCCGAGCGAAACGGGTGTTGTTGTTGGTCTGCAACCCGTTTCGGGGCGGGGCCGCCTCTCCAATCAGTCCCTCCATCGCGTATGCATGCGACAATGCTCTGTCCCACCAATACACCAGGGGCCACTCGGGGACGACCTTCAGCGCCGCCGGATCGAACTCGTGACGGCCGACGTGGCAGAGGGTAGCAGCGCGTTTCCTGGCGGTCCTCTCGCTGTCACGAGAACGGTCTTCTCGCGGCGTCGTGCAGACCGCGATGCTGTCCACCCCATGTGAGTGTTTGCGCCAAATGCTCACCGCAACGCTCACTACCTCATCCGGCACGTCTTCAAAGGCGCCTCGGTCGAAATCCCCCAGTGCCCGCAGGTCGTACGTGCCGAGCAACCACTCCCTGATGTCCGAGTACTGCTTGATGAACATCCAGTTGCGCATCGTCAGCAACGCCGAGATGCCACCCGCCCGCACCAGTTCCAGCCCCCGGAGCAGGAACGCTGCGTAGAGATCGGCTTTCCCCCGGTGGTAGTGGGCCTGGACATAGGCCGCGTCCTTCATCTTGGAGGTGCCCTGGTAGGGCGGATTCCCCATCACCAGGTCGTACTGCCCCTCCCGCATCATGCGCACAAAACGCACGCCGGCGGCGAGCTGTTCGCCGCGCAGGCGCAGGCCGAGGTCGTCGCCGGAGGTATGTCGTTCGAGGAAGGCCTCGAGCCGATCCAGGAGCGACCGGCGTGCGGCGGCGGCCTCGAAGTCGATCTCGGGCTGCCGGAGTGGCGTGGGGGCAAAGAAGTCGAGCTGGACCGGCCGCGTGCGCACGGCCATGGCCTGCTCGTGGGCGGCGATGGCGTCCTCGACGGCGCTGTCGACCTTCAGGAGCGAGCCCAGGTGGTCGGCGCCGTGAAGCGCGTGCAGGATGGTATCCGTGAGGGCGGCCGGAATGCCGGTCTCGCGCTCGACCTCGCGCCGCAGCTCGAGCAGGGCCGGGTCGTCGTCGGGGAGGCTGGACAGGCGCAGGTTGGAGGCCACCAGGTTGAGCTGCGCCGGGCGGGCCTCGGGGCACGTCTGCCGGGCCTTGAGCCAGAGCGCGGCCGCGGCGATCTGCACGGCCCGCGGGTCCAGGTCA
>JAAYZO010001019.1 GCA_012514865.1 Lentisphaerota bacterium
CCGTTCCGGCGCCCTGAAAGGGCATCATTCATCAGCCCAGGGCAACGCCCTGGGATATTGGAAATGACGCATCGCAGGCTGAAAGTCTGCGACAAGAACCATGCGCGCCACGACGCGGCGTTGTCACAACGACAACCTGGGTTCTCACACAAGCATGGGAGCAAAGCCGATGGTCCTCCAGTTCATTCGCGGCGCCGCCCTGGCGTCTCGCCTTGCGGCCCTTGCCGGTGTTGTGGCACTGGCCGTCATCCTGCCTCTCACCGCCGGCTGCGGTCGGCAGACGGCGCCGGACGACGCGGCCGGGACCGCGCCGGGCCGTCCCGCCGACCCGCCCGGCCGCCGGCCGGCCGGGCGGCCGGCACCGCCGCGGGACCTCGAGGCGCGACTGCTCGCGATGCAGCCCGAAGCGCCAGACACCGCCGGGCGCGCCTTCGTCCGGAATCTCAGCCCGGCCCAGGCCGAGGCCCTGCAGGCCGCCCCCGAGCGCCTGCGTCAGGCCGCGGCGGTCAACGACTGGCTCGAGGTCCTCGAGGAACTCGCCGAGATCCCGCACCCGCAGACCCTGCCGGCGGTCTCGGCGGCACTCGAGCACGACGACGCCAGTGTCCGCCAGAAGGCCTTCGCCGTGATCGAGGGCTACCAGACCGCGGATATCCTGCCGCTCGTCCGGAAGGGCCTGGGCGATGCCGACGCGGAGGTCCGCCTGGCCGCCGTCTACGCCCTGGCGGCAGTCGTCGACCCCGCGGTGTCGGCACTCCTCATCGAGGCGATGCAGGACGACAGCCTCTTCGTCCGCCAGGCCGTCTTCGCCATGCTCGAGGCCAAGCCGGCCGAGGTTCGCCAGGATGTCTACGAGGCCGGCATCGGCTCGCCCCACGACGACGTCTGGGGCGAGGTGGTCAGCGCCATCCTCTTCCACCCCAGCCACGACGCCGTGATGACGTTGATGACCGGGCTGAAGAGCCCCTCGGAGTTCCAGCGCGACCAGGTCAACGACGCCCTCCAGTTCCTGGTCTCGGAGCGCTTCGACTCCTACGACGAGGCCCGCACCTGGTGGGACGCGAACCGGCACCGCTTTGCGGATGACCTCGAGGAGAAGCCCGAGGACGATGAGGGCGCGGCCGAGCCCACGGCGCCCTGACGTCTGACCGGTCTGACCGGTCCCGGGGGATGGGGCCCTCATCCTACGCCGCGGCGTTCACGCCCCCCCCTCAGGCGTGCTTCTGCCCGGATGGCCTTGACATCCCGGTCGATGGTTGTAGCGTGGCCTTACAAGGTCGTTCGTTCCAGCAGAAAGGAGACGACGGCTCGCCGCGGTCCCCCATGGGCCGAAAACGCACACCCAGACACGGGAGAGCACCATCATGAAGGCCATGTTTCGTTGTCTTGTTGTCCTGATCGGCGGTCTGGCCACCGCGACCCATGGGCAGCTTGCGGGAATCGAGCGCTACCTCATCGTCCTCAAAGGCACGTCAAGTTTCACCACCAGCTACGTGGTCGACAACAGCAAGGTGGACCTCAACGCCGGCCTCGGCCTGGACCGCGTCGCCGCGCAGAAGCCGCGCCCCTACTACTATCTCGTCCTGCAGACCGCCTACGAGCCCACGATCAAGGTCGTGCGCGACCGTGAGTCGTGGTCGGGAGACGGCCACATCGAGGCCTTCCCGATCGGCATGGTGACCTATGGCACGGGCCGCTTCGTTCCCGACCCGGACCAGCCGAACGGCTGGCGCTGGGACGCCAAGGCGAAGTACGCCTTCGACCTCGGCCCCGATGCCATGCAGCTCGGCGGCTTCGCCGGCCAGGTCGAGCCCTGGGGCTGGCTGAGCAAGGGCAAGCGCGTCGGCTCGGCGTCGCTGTGGTGGTGGGAGCTGCTCGAGGAAGAGACCGAGGCCCTCACCGACACCATCGACGCCGGCAACCCCTGGGGGCTCATACCCGGGACCTACAACGCCACTCGGTACCGCATGCTCTGCTACGACACGATGACCTCGTCCCTCTTCGAGGGCCCGATTGCCCTCATGGGCGTCTCGGCGCGCAAGATGACGGACCGCAAGGTCAAGCCGCCGCTGGAGTGGTACCAGCCCAGCACCATGACCCTGGCCGTGACCACGCCCTTCTGGCAGCAGTTGACCGATTACACCACCATCTACTACGACGCCGATGTCAACGGCGATGGCGTTGTCGACGACTACGACAGTCGTCTGGAGGCGTCGGTCAGCACGCCGCTGCACGGCGCCGTCGGCGCGATCAAGTTCAGCACTGACTCGACGCTGACGAAGATTGCCAATCTGACCGGCGACCCCGCCGTCGACCTGGCGGCCGTCTCGGCCGCCATCGACGCGGCCCTCGTCCGCGGCAAGTACGACGCGGTCGGGGCGCTGTTCGAGGCCTACTGAAAGGGCGCCGCCGGCTCAAGGGACTCAAGGGACTCAAGGGACTCAAGGGACTCAAGGGACTCAAGG
>JAAYZO010001020.1 GCA_012514865.1 Lentisphaerota bacterium
GGGGTGCCAGAACCGGACTTTCAAACAGCCCTGCCCCCCGGCGCCCGGGGTTGCGCTCGCGGCCTGGCGGTGTCATGCTACCCCGGATGGCGCGGTCGGCGGCTACGCGCCGGACGGCGCCGCGGCGGCGCGTGGTTCTGGGGTGGTCTCAGGAGGGCATTGCCATGCGACTCTCGGTCTTCACCGACGAACTGGGCCTGGATGTGACCCAGGCGGTATCGGTCCTGCGGCAGTGGGGCATCGACACCGTCGACCTGCGCGGGCTGCTCTACAACCGCGCTGTCGAGGCCCTCTCCGATGCCCAGCTCGGCGACCTCCGGCGGCTCCTCGACGACCACGGCCTGCGCGTCGGCTGCATCGAGTCGTCGCTGGCGAAGGTCCACCTCCCCGACTCGGCCCGGCGCGCGGCCGAGGCGGCGAAGCTCGAGGGCGTCATCCGTGCCGCTGACGCCCTGGACTGCCGTCTGGTCCGCTCGTTCTTCTTCTGGCAGCCGCCGCGCGATCAGGTCGGCATCCTGGCGGTGCGCCCTGACGAGCAGCAGCGCGTCCTGGATGCCTTCCTGCCGCTGGCCGAGCGTGCCCGCGCCGCCGGCCTCGTCCTCGCCTTCGAGAACTGCGGCGTCAGCCACGACGACGTCCTGGCGATGTTGCGCCTGCTGGCGGTGCCGGAGTGGGGCCTGGCCTGGGACGTCGCCAACACGTGGAACTGCCCCGAGCGCGAGGCCGACGTCACCGCCTTCTGTCGGCGTCTGGCGGCGGCGGCGCGCGTCGTGCATGTCAAGGCCAGGGGCTGCGTGCCGGGGCAGGGTATGGACCTGATTCCCTATGACGAGGTCCTGCAGATCTGCGACCAGGCCGGCCTGCGCGGGCCGGTCAGCGTCGAAACACACAACCCCGACCCGCAGGCCAGCCCGGCGGACATGAGCCGCAAGGTCGTCGACGCCCTCCGCGCGGCCTGGCCATCGGCCGCGCCGGGGACCGCACCGCGGCCGAAGGCGCCGGCCGTGCGGCGGCCCTGGCATGACGAGCCGGTCGGCTTCGCCGTCGTCGGCCTCGGCATGGGCCACAACCGCGCCAAGGATATCCACACGACCAGCGGCACCCGCCTGGTCGGGGTCTGCGACCTCGTCGAGGAGCGCGCCCGGCGCACCGGCGAGGCCCTCGACGTCCCCTGGACCACCGACGCACGGCGCTGGCTCGACGACCCCGCCGTCGAGGTGGTCGTCGTGATGACCGAGACCGGCCGGCATGGCGAGGTCGCCCAGGCCGCCCTGGAGGCCGGCAAGCACGTCATCACCACCAAGCCCATGGAGGCCAGCCTGGCCGCCTGCGATGCCATGATCCGCACCGCCGAGGAACGCGGGCTGCTCCTCGCCGTCGACTTCGGCCGGCGTTTCCAGGATGACCTCGTCTCGCTCAAGGCCACCCTCGCCGCCGGCGCCATCGGGAAGCTCCTCAGCGGCAGCTTCGAGCTGAAGATCCTCCGCGATATGGACTACTTCCGCGGCCAGGGCGGCTGGCGCGGCACGCGACGCTGGGACGGCGGCGGCGTGCTCTCGAACCAGTCCATCCACCACATCGACGAGTTCGCCTTCGCCGTCGGCCTGCCGCGACGCGTGCGCTGCTGTCTGCGCACCCAGACCCACCCGATCGAGGCCGAGGACTACGGCACGGCCGTCTGGGAGTACGCCGACGGCCTCATGATCACCTTCACCAGCACGACGTCCTACCCGCAGCAGACCTGGTTCGACCGCCTGGAGCTGGTCGGCACCGCGGGGGCGCACTTCCGGGTCGAGGGCGGGCCCTTCGAGAAGCCGATGGAACGTTGGTTCCTGCAGGGTGCCTGGACTGACCAGGCGCCGGTGCGCGCCCAGCCCGAGTGGCGCAACGCCGCCGACAACATGGCCGCGGCCCTGCGCAGCGGCGCCGCCCTGACCTGCACCGGCCGCGACGGCCGACGCACCCAGTCGATCCTCGACGCCATGTACCGCTCGGCCTGCGACGCCGACGGCGCCTGGGTCGACCTGGCACCGGAGCTGCCCCAGGCCTGATCCCTTCGCGAAGGCGCCTGACGGCACGCTTCGCTTCGGGGATCAGGTATGGACGGCAGGTGCCTGGCGGCCTCTGCCGTCGCCCGGAATCCGCCGGGCTCAGCGGGAAAGGCCGGGATTGTCTCTCGCCAAGCCGCCAAGATCGCCAAGGGGGAGAGGATCTGGAAAGCAGAAGCCGTACAGTCCCGGCGCCACGATACCGCCGCCCGACCCTTCTTGGGGCTCAGGGTCAGCAGCAGGGA
>JAAYZO010001021.1 GCA_012514865.1 Lentisphaerota bacterium
CGCCACCACCGCCGGCGCCACCACCCCCGGCAGCGCCCCCTCGGACAGCCCCCCCGGCAGCCGCTCCAGAACCGCCGGGCCGGCCCTGGTGCACCGCGGCGTCGGCCGCACCCTCGTCGGCATGGCCGTGCCCATGCTCGCGGGCACCTTCGCCATGAATGCCTACAGCATCACGGACACCTGGTTCGTGTCGCAGCTCGGCACTCGGCCCCTGGCTGCCATGAGCTTCACCTTCCCGGTCGTGATGATGATCTCCTGCGTCGCCGGGGGCCTGGGCAACGGCCTGACCATGCTCGTCTCGCACGCCCTCGGCCGCGGCGATCGCACGACCGCCGCCCGGCTGACCACGCACGGTCTCCTGCTCATGGTCGCCGTCACCCTCACCCTCGCCGGCCTCGGCATGGTCTTCATCGGCCCGATCTTCCGACAGCTCGGCGTCGATGACGCCACCCTGCCTCTGGTCGAGCAGTACATGAACATCTGGTTCGCCGGGGCGCTGACCATGTCCCTGCCCCATGTCGGCAACGGCATCCTCATCTCCCTGGGCGACTCGCGGGCAGCCAGCCGGCTGATGGTCCTGGGGACGGTCCTGAATGCCATCCTCGACCCGATCATGATCTTCGGGCTCCTCGGCTTTCCGCGCCTGGAGATGCGCGGTGCGGCCCTGGCCACGGTCATCAGTCAGGCGACCTCGGCGCTCTGGCTGCTGACCCTCCTGGCGCGCAAGCACGGCCTGCTGCAGTCGCCCGGGGGGATCGTGCGCGACTGCCTGCCCTCGTGGCGCCGCATCGTGGCGATGGGCTCGCCGTCGATCCTGAGCATGATGCTGATGCCGCTCTCGGCCTCGGTCATCACGCGCCTGCTGGGCGGCTTCGGCCACGAGGCGGTGGCGGCAGCGGGTGCGGCCGGCCGCATCGAGATGTTCGCCTTCGTCATCCCGATGGCCCTGGGGATGTCCCTGACGCCCTTCATGAGCCAGAACTTCGGGGCGCGCCGCCTGGACCGCATCCGCGAGGCGCTGCGCCTGGCGATGATCTTCGCCCTCCTCTACGGCGCCCTCATGACGGCGCTCTTCGTCACCCTGGCGCCGTGGATCGCCTCGTGGTTCACCCAGGACCCGAAGGTCGCCGCCATCTTCGTGACCTACACGCGGATCATCGCCTTCGGCTACGGCGCCCTGGAAGTCCAGCGCTACGGCAGCTTCACCCTGAACGGCCTGCACAAGCCGCTCTCGTCGACCGCCATCAGCGTCATCAGGGTGCTGGTCGTGCTCATCCCGCTCTCGACCCTGGGGGTCCGCGTCGACGGCATCCGCGGCCTGTTCGCGGCGCGCCTGATCACCGACCTGTCCTGCGGCACGCTGAGCATCCTCTGGGCCTGGTGGGCGGTGCGGCGCGTGACCGCGGCGCTCGCGCTCAGCGGATCTTCAGGCTCGACGCCTCGTAGGTGAGTCCGAGGCCGGGGATCTCGACGGCCTTGCGGTCGCCCTCACGGCGGACACGACCGCCGATCCAGGCCTCGTAGCCGGCCTGGCGCGCCACCCGCAGGCAGTCGTCGGCGTCGGCCTCGGCGACGAAGGCCGTGAAGCCGACCCCCATGTTGAAGGTCCCGTAGGCCTCGCGCTGGTCCAGTCCGGCGGCGGCGATGATGGTCTCGAACACCGGCTGCGGCGTCGGCACGAACTCGACGCGGTAGACGAACGGTGCGTCGAGCCGCATGAGTTTACGCCAGCCGTGTCCGGTCATGTGGGCCGTGTAGTGCAGTCGGATACCGGCCTGCTGGCAGGCGGCGACGAAGCGCACGTAGATCACCGACGGGTCGAGGAGGGCCTCGGCATAGGTGCGGCCGTCGGCGATCGGCGTCAGGTAGCCCTCCGGCAGGCGCTCGGCCAGAGCCCGGCACAGGGTCAGGCCGTTGGTCTGAACCCCCGAACTGCCGAGGAAGACCATGACATCGCCATCGCCCACGTCGCCCTGAATGCGGTGGTGCTTCGGCGCGATCCGGCCAAAGGCCGAGCCGCCGAGGATGACGGTGCCGGGCGTGACCATGCCCTTGAGGGTCTGCGTCTCGCCGCCGCTCCACACCGCCCCGGACTGCCGGCAGCCCTCGGCAAACCCCGCCGCCAGGTCGCGGGCGCGAACCTCGTCGGCGAGGGTGTCGCTGTCGCCCACCGCCGCGTACATCGCCACCGCTATCGGCAGAGCCCCGACCGCACAGAGGTCGTTGGTGATCGTGGCGACGTCGTCGATGGCGACCTGGCGGTAGAGGCTGCGGCCGGTCTGCGCGTAGAGGGCATCCGCCACCAGGATCTTCGTGCCGAGGGCCTCCTCGACGTGAGCGTAGTAGGCATCCGGGCCTTCCATGACGTAGGCACTCTCGCCACGGATCCCCGCCGGCTCGCTCAGGCCGTGCGCCGTGAGATTACCCGTCGTCGTCGCGGCCGCCTTCTGGCAGGCGCGCTTGAACGTGTCCAGGACGTCGTAGTTGACGCCGGCACTGTGGTAGGTCAGCTTGCTCATGGTCAGAACCCCGCCGAGACCGCCGCCGCAACACCCGAAACGCGGGGCCGCCAACGCCGTCTCTCGTGCAGTCGACCATAGCACGAAATCGCCCCGGTGCGAGCCGCACCGGGGAGGTTCGGCCCTGACGACGTGGAATGATGGAATGATGGAAGGATGGAAGGATGGAAGGATGGAAGGATGGAAGAGATGGAAGGATGGAGGGGCGAGGCTGCGTCGAGGCGTCGATGGCGCGAGGGAACGCGCCGTCGACCCGTCAGCCCCCGATCAGCCGCAGGAAGTTCCCGCTGCACAGGGCCTCGAACTCGTCGGCGCGGAGCGGCTCGAAGCGGGCACCCTC
>JAAYZO010000143.1 GCA_012514865.1 Lentisphaerota bacterium
CCACTCCCCGCTCCATGCCCCCGGCTCCCTGCGGTCCCCCACCGTCGCACGCATCGGAGTTCAGAGTTCGGTACCACCGACGCACCGTCCACCGCCGCACCGACGCACGGGCCTACTGGCCCTCTCCCGCTCTCCCTCTCCCGTTCGTGTCGTTCGTGCCGTTCGTGGTTAACTCCCCTCCCTCGTACCCTCTGCGTCCCCCTGCGTCCTCCGCGGTGAAATCCCCTCCGCGAGGGGCGTACTTCCTCACCGCATGATCGGCCTCCCCTTGGCGCTCTTGGCGGCTTGGCGAGAGATCCTCCTCCTCCCCGCCTCTGCGTCCCCCTGCGTCCTCTGCGGTGCCGGCGCGGATTGCCCCCCTCTGCTCAGGGTCTACATTACACCCCGAGGCGCCGGCCAGGCCGCGCGCCCCATTGCCCCTTAATAGATAGGTTAAGGGCGCCGCGGCGGCCGTTGACGCGGCGTCGGTGTGGCTGTGTCGGGCGGTCAGGCCGCGCGGCGGCCTGTACGGCGTCGGGGTAGCGAGGCCACGAGTGTGATGGCGATGCAGACATGGCTCAGCGCGGCGGTGGCCGCGGCGGCAGAGGCCGGTGAGGCGATTCTGCGCCTGTACGGCCGTGCTGTCGCCGTGGAGACCAAGGCGGACCAGTCACCGCTGACGGCGGCCGACCGCGCCTCGCATGAGTGCCTGGTGGCCCGCCTGGGCGCCGGTGCGGCGGCGTTGCCGGTGCTCTCCGAGGAGGGCCAGGCGCGGCCGTACGCCGAGCGCCGCGCCTGGGAGCGCTTCTGGCTGATCGACCCGCTCGATGGCACCAAGGAGTTCCTGAAGCGCAATGGCGAGTTCACCGTCAACGTCGCCCTGGTCGAAGCCGGCCGGCCGGTCCTGGGCGTGGTGCTGGCGCCGGTGACGGGCGTCGTCTACGTCGGAGCGCGCGGCCTGGGCGCGTACAAGGCCGAGCCGGGCCGGCACTACCGCGAGGCGTCCGACCTGGTGTCGGGTGCCGCCGACCCGGCCGCGGCCGGCTGGCTGCGCCTGCCGAGTGTGGCGATGACGCCGGGCTGTGTGCGTGTGGTCTCCTCGCGCTCGCACGAGAATGACGCGACGCGTGCCTACCTGGCGGCGCTGGAGGCCTCGGCGGGCCGGGTGGAGCGCCTCGCCATCGGCAGCTCGCTGAAGCTCTGTCTGGTGGCCGAGGGCGCCGCCGATCTCTATCCGCGTCTCGCGCCGACCATGGAGTGGGACACGGCGGCGGCGCAGGCCGTCGTCGAGGCCGCCGGCGGGGCCGTCCTCGAGCACCCGGGCGGGCAGCCCCTGCGCTGCAACAAGGCCGACCTGCACAACCCGTTCTTCGTCGCCTGCCGGGCCGGCCTGAGTACCGCCGGAGTGAGGTTCTGAGGACCATGGAACGCTACCGCCTGACCCACCTCCAGCAGCTCGAGGCCGAGAGCATCCACATCCTGCGCGAGGTCGCCGCCGAGTTCGCCAACCCGGTGATGCTCTACTCGGTAGGCAAGGACTCGTCGGTGATGCTGCGCTTGGCGCAGAAGGCCTTCCATCCCGGCCCGATACCCTTCCCGCTGATGCATGTCGACACGCGCTGGAAATTCCGGGAAATGATCACCTTCCGCGACCGCATGGCGGCCGAGATCGGCTTCCGCCTGCTGGTGTGGACGAATCCGGATGGCATCGCCCGTCAGATCAACCCGATCGACCATGGCAGCGAGACGCACACGCAGATCATGAAGACCGAGGCGCTGAAGCAGGCCCTCGACCACTACGGCTTCGACGCGGCCTTCGGCGGCGCCCGCCGCGACGAGGAGAAGTCGCGCGCCAAGGAGCGCGTCTTCAGCTTCCGCAACCGCTTCCACCAGTGGGACCCGAAGAACCAGCGCCCCGAGCTGTGGCAGCTCTACAACACGCGCGTCCGCAAGGGCGAGAGCATCCGCGTCTTCCCCTTGTCGAACTGGACCGAGCTGGACGTCTGGCTGTACATCCTGCGCGAGCAGATTCCGATTGTGCCGCTATACTTCGCCCGAGAGCGTCCGGTGGTCGAGCGCGATGGCCTCTGGATCCTCGTCGATGACGACCGTCTGCCCCTGCGCCCGGGCGAGCGTCCGCAGATGCGGCGGGTGCGTTTCCGGACGCTGGGCTGCTACCCGCTGACGGGGGCCATCGAGTCGGCGGCCGACACGCTGCCGAAGATCGTCCAGGAGATGCTCGTGGCGACCACCTCCGAGCGCCAGGGCCGGGTGATCGACCAGGACGGCGCCGCCTCAATGGAAGACAAGAAGAAGGACGGCTACTTCTAGAGTCCGGCCGCCGGCCGGCGGCCGGACTGCGGAGACAGCACGTGACCACGTCCCAAGACCAGCTTGCGTCCCGACTGCCGGCCGATGCGCCGCCGGCGGCCGACGCCGTGGCGGCGGACATCGACGCGTACCTTCGTGAGCACGAAGAGAAGGACCTCCTGCGGCTCCTGACCTGCGGCAGCGTCGACGACGGCAAGTCGACCCTGATCGGGCGGCTCCTCTATGACACCCGCCTGGTCTACGAGGACCAGCTCGCGGCCGTCCGGCGCGACTCCCTCGTGCACGGCACCACCGGCACCGACTTCGATCCGGCCCTCCTCACCGACGGCCTCAAGGCCGAACGCGAACAGGGCATCACCATCGACGTCGCCTACCGCTACTTCTCCACCCGGCGGCGGACCTTCATCGTCGCCGATACGCCCGGACACGAGCAGTACACCCGCAACATGGCCACCGGGGCCTCGAACTGCGACCTCGCCGTCGTCCTCATCGACGCCCGCCACGGCATCACCGTGCAGACCCGCCGACACAGCTTCATCGTCTCGCTGCTCGGCATCCGCCATGTCGTCGTGGCAGTCAACAAGATGGACCTGGTGGGCTGGTCACAGGAGGTCTTCGAGCGCATCCGTGCCGAGTACCACGACGTCATCGCCCGCCTGGACTTCAGCGACGTGCACTTCATCCCGATGAGCGCCCTGCAGGGCGACAACGTCGTCGAGCCCGGCACGCATCTGCCCTGGTACCAGGGCCCGACCCTGCTGCACCACCTCGAGAATGTCACCGTGATCACCGACCGCAACCTCATCGACCTGCGCTTCCCGGTGCAGATGGTGGTGCGGCCGAACCTCGACTTCCGCGGCTTCGCCGGGACGGTCGCCTCGGGGGTGCTGCGGGTCGGCGACGAGGTCATGGCGCTGCCCTCGCGGCGGCTCTCGCGGGTGACCGGCATCGTCACCTTCGACGGCCCGCTCGACCACGCCTTCCCGCCGCAGGCAGTGACCGTGACCCTGGCCGACGAGATCGACCTCTCGCGCGGCGATATGCTGGTGCATCCGAACAACACGCCGCGCCTCGAGACCGAGGTCGAGGCGATGCTGGTCTGGCTGGGCGATGCCCCCGCCAGTGTCGGCGCGGCGTTCCTGGTGAAGCACACCACGCAGGTCGTCCCGGGAGTCCTGGCCGAGGTGCGTTACCGCGTGGATGTCAACACGATGCGGCGCCTGCCGGCGGCCCCGGACGGCGAGCTGCCCAGCCTCGGCCTCAACGACATCGCGCGCATCCAGCTCCGGCTGCACCGGCCCCTCATGGTCGATCCGTACGACCGCAACCGCCAGACCGGCGCCTTCATCCTGATCGACCGCGTCACCCAGGCCACCGTGGCCGCCGGCATGATCGTCGACCGCCGTGTCACGCGCGGCGCCCGCGCCGCCGGAGCGCCGGTGAGCCAGCACATCCGCCGTGAGGAGTCGCTGGTCTCGGCGGCCGAGCGCGAAGCCCTCCTGGGGCAGCGCGGCGGCACGGTCTGGCTGACCGGCCTGAGCGGCTCGGGCAAGAGCACGGTGGCGCGCGAGCTGGAGCGTCGTCTGATGGCGGCGGGCCACCTCTGCACCGTCCTCGACGGCGATACCATCCGCCACGGCCTCAACCGCGACCTCGGCTTCAGCGCCGCCGACCGCACCGAGAATATCCGCCGCATCGCCGAGGTCTCGCGGCTCTTCAACGACGCCGGCCTGATCGTCATCACCGCCTTCATCTCGCCCTACCGCGAGGACCGCGCCCAGGCGCGCGACATCGTCGGCGCCGAGCGCTTCTTCGAGGTCCACGTCAACACCCCCCTGGAGGTCTGCGAGGCGCGTGACCCGAAGGGCCTCTACCAGAAGGCCCGCACCGGCGCTATCGCACAGTTCACCGGGATCTCGGCGCCCTACGAGGCACCCGAGGCACCGGCGTTGGTCCTGGATACGACCCGGCTGTCGCCCGCGGATGGCGCCGCGGCGGTCCAGGCAGTCCTGGCCGGGCTGTTCCAGGGCCTGTCCGAGTCTCAGGAAGAAGGTGCCGCCGAGAGCGGCCGGGTCGCGCCGACGAGCGCGACCGGCCCGGGGCGGCGACCGGCACCGGCAGGCGCAGCCGGCACCGGGGCGGCGTAGTCACGCCGGGGGTCGAAGCGCAGGCGGCGCCGGCCGAGGCGCCATGGTTGAGGAGATCGGTCATGGGTACGACGGCACAGACACACAACGGGACCTCCATCGCCATCCTGGCAGAGGAACGGGGGCTGCAGACCGCCTTGCTCTACGAAGCGGTGATGGAGCTCTCCCGTGAAGGCATGCTGACCGCGCCGTGCCTCGACGCCGCGGCGCGGGTCCTGCTCGACGACCTCGGACTGCCCCACTATTACTTCCGGACCCTCTCCAAGGCGGCGCTGATGACCGCCCTGCGGGCCATTGCGACGAATCTGAACTGGGATAGCCAGGGCCACCGCGGCCTCAGCGACCGCTCGGCCTACCTCGAGGCCGACGGCCAGCACGGCATCCAGATGATGGTGGCCGGCGAGGGCACCCGCGAGGTCATGGAGATGGCCGCCGAAGAGCGCATGCGGCAGCGCCGCTGGGAGTACTGCTACGCGCCGCGCACGCGCTATACCACCTACATCATCAAGCCCGAAGAATGCCCGACCGTCGAGGCCCTCGCCGGCGGCGGCAATCCCTTCGCCCTGTCGAACGCCAACGCGGCAAGCGCCTTCTCGGTGCCGCATGAGACCGACGAGCGCTACCAGGCCTTCCTGAGCCGCCAGCGCGCCAGCGTCACGCGCCTGGTCGAGTTCTCGTCGGTGCCCGGCACCGACGAGACGCGCATCATGTTCCACAAGACCATCGCAGTCGGGAAGCTGGCGGTGATCCGCCGCATGCTCGGCGAGCACGGCGTGCCCCTGACGCGCGCCTACGGCGAGCCGTACCGCACCCCCAAGGGCGGCGTCTCGGCGGTCTGCTCGTTCTATGTCAAGGGCAGCCTCGACGAGGCTACCGCCAACCGCATCGCCGGCGACCTGCGCGCCGTCCTCATCCTCGGCGAGAATCCCTTCGCGCCGAGCTTCCTGCGCGGCGACCTCAGCTTCGCGGAAATGGTCTTCGCCGCCAACCTCACCAACTTCGTGCACCAGTTCGTCTACCGCGACCTGAGCACCGACCGCGCCATCATGGGCTCGCTGCAGCTCCAGGAACTCCGCGAGGCCCTCTCCAAACGCATCAACGACGCCGACCACAGCGAGTTCACCCGGCGCCTCATCCGCGAGACGGTCGTCCGCAACCCCGACCGCGTCAAGGAGCTCTTCGCCCTCTTCGAGAGCAAGTTCAACCCGGCGCAGGCGCCGTCGTTTGACGAGAAGGCCCTCCAGGAGAAGCTGCGGCACTTCGAGCGCGCCATCACCATCCAGTTCGCCGAGGACGTCACCGGCCTGGAGATCATGCGCTACGCGACACGCCTGATCACCCACACCCTCAAGACCAACTTCTACTACCAGACCAAGCGCGCCTTCGCCTTCCGCCTCGACAGCCGCATCCTCAACCCGGTCGTCTTCCCCGGACGCATCCACGGCCTCTTCTTCGTCCTCGGACACTACGCCCTCGGCACCCACATGCGCGCCGAGGATATCTCGCGCGGCGGCCTGCGCCTCCTGCGCATCACCGCCACCAACTACGAGAATGAACTCGACGCCGCCAACCTCCTCAACTACGCCCTCGGACCCAAGGCCCAGCGCCTCAAGCACAAGGACATCGCCGAGAGCGGCGCCAAGGGCGTCATCGTGCCCCTCCCCGAACACGCCCGCGATGCCCTCGAGGCCATCTACGACTACGCCGATGGCATCATGGACCTCCTCCAGCCCCACCCGGCCGTCGTCGACTACCTCGGCGCCCCCGAGATGATCTTCTTCGGGCCCGACGAGGGCACCAGCAGCCTCATGGACGCCGTCGCCGAGCGCGCCCGCGAACGCGGCTACCGGCACTGGCGCACCATGACCACCGGCAAGAGCATCGGCCTGCCGCATGATACCTACGGCCTGACCAGCGATGGCAAGGTCTTCGGCCTGGTCGAACGCCACGAGGGCACCGAGGTCCAGGTCGAGGGGCAGACCATCCTCGTCTCCAAGGACGCCGACGAGATCATCCGCGGCATCGGCGGCACCATCGCCACCAGCGGCATGACCACCACCGGCGTCATGGCCTGCTTCCGCACCCTGGCCGAACGCTGCCAGCTCCGCGAGGAAGACCTCAACCTCCTGGTGACCGGCGGACCCGACGGCGACCTCGGCGCCAACCAGCTCCAGTGCTACCGCGGCCGCATCTGCATGGTCGTCGACAGCGGCGCCGTGCTCTTCGACCCCGATGGCCTCGACCGCAAGGCCCTCCTCCGCCTCGCCGTCAGCCGACACACCCGGCCGCGCCTCAATACCACCAGCTTCCCGGTCGAATGCCTCGGACCGCGCGGCTTCATCGTGCGCCGGACGGACCGCAATGTCACCCTCCCCGACGGCACCCTCGTCGAGGATGGCGCCTTCTTCCACAGCAATGTCCTCGTCACCCCCGAGAACCGGCGCTTCCTGAGCCAGGCGAACATCCGGGCCTTCGTGCCCTGCGGCGGCCTCAAGGATACCATCAACTTCGCCAACGTCCGCGCCTTCCTCGCGAACTTCCAGGAGCTCCTCCTCATCGTCGAGGGCGCCAACGTCTTCTTCGATGACAGCGCCCGCGAGATCATCGCCCGCGAGAGCACGATCGTGCAGATCAAGGACTCGACCGCCAACAAGGGCGGCGTCACCTCCAGCTCGCTGGCCGAGGTCCTCACCGCCTTCCTCCTCGGCGAGGACTACGAGAAGGCCCTCGTCGACAACGAGGCGAACCGCTGCCGCCTGGTCCATGAGCTGCTCAGCATCATCGCCGCGAACGCCAGCGCCGAGACCGCGATGCTCCTGGATCTCCATGCCGCCCGACCCGACGTGCCGCTGTACCGCCTCTCGGTCGACACCAGCGAGTGGCTCCTGGCCTTCCAGGAACGCGTCCGGGAACACCTCGAGGCCATCCTCGCCAACGCCGCGATGGTCCGCAAGGTCGTCCTCGGCTACGTGCCGCCACTCCTCACCGAGCTGGTCGGCGCCGACACGATCCTCGAACGCCTCGGCACCGACGAGCTGCGCGCCTACCGCGATGCCATCATCAGCAAGAAGCTCGCCGCCCTGGCGCTCTACCGCCATGGCAGCCGCTGGGATGCCTTCCTGAAGGACTACGAGAAGGCCCCGATGAAGGTCCTGAAGTCCCTCGTCGAAGCCTGATCGCCCGACGCGATCGCCACCAAGGCCCCGGTCGGCTCGCCCTGAGCCGCCCGGGGCCTTCTCTTCCAGAGTGGCACAGGAGGCCGCCCCCCGCAGACGGTATTTCACCGCAGAGGACGCAGAGGGACGCAGAGGCGGGGAGGAAGAGAGGATCGCCTGGCATGGGCAGGCGGGCGGGAACGCGACTCCAGAATGGTGATTTCACCGCAGAGGACGCAGAGGGACGCAGAGGCGGGGAGGAAGAGAGGATCGCCTGGCATGGGCAGGCG
>JAAYZO010000144.1 GCA_012514865.1 Lentisphaerota bacterium
CGGCCGCGGGGTCACCGAGGCGGCAGGTGGGTCCACGGCGCCGGCCGGCCGGGAAAGGGACGCAAGGGACACCAGGGACCCAAGGGGGCGGGCGAACGGGCCAGTCGGTCGCGGCCGCGGGGTCACCGAGGCGGCAGGTGGGTCCACGGCGCCGGCCGTGGACCACCCGGGCGCCACTCGGCGCCCGGCCAGAGCGCCACTCGGCTCGGGGCGCCCGCCTCCGGCGGACGGCGCTCGCGCGACGGTTGCACACGCGCCCAAACGCCATGCGAGGCGCCCGGCAGAAACCGCCGCGGCGATGCAACCTCCACAGCGCCCGAGTGTCAAAAGCCAGGCGCGTCGGGAGTGCATCTCAGGGCGCTGTGATAAGGCTTGCGATATCCTTTTGCCGCGCTAAACTTAGCGACTGCGGCCCGTGCGGGGGGTGCTCCTCGTGTCCTGGCCGTGGGCAACCGAGCCGCGGCAGCCCAGGCGTCGGGTGTCGGCCCGGCGCAGCGGTTGCGATGACACGGTTCAGGAGATCGAGGGCGGATGACGGACACTTCCAAGCGACCGGTTCATCTCGGCATCATTGCCGCGGGCATAGGCCTGTCGGCGGTGGGTCTGGGTGCCCTTCTGGCCCGTGCGGCGCAGGCGACCGTGATGGTCCCGGCGGTTCTGGCGGCCGCTGTGGTGACGGTCCTGAGTCTCCTGGCGGCAGCGCGGGCGGCCTTTGCGCGTCGCGAGGCCGTCGAGCGTGACCAGGTCGCCGAGTTCCGCCGCACGCACGCCTCCACCGAGCTCTTTGAGGACGCCGACGACGCGGCGCGTCTGGCGGCTCGGAGCCACGAGCATTTCCTCAAGTACGGCGTGCCGTTCTTCACGATTCTGCTGGGCTTGGCGCTGGTGACGGTGACCGTGCTGCTCTGGCGCGCGTGGTCATCGCAGCCGGCCTTCCCGGTAGCGCGCAACCCGCTCTCGATGGCGGCGCTGAGTGTGATTCTGGGTCTCTTTCCGGCGATCTGCGGGAGTTACTTCATCGGCGTCTCGCGTGAGGCCGGCTGTCGCTGGCTGCGTCCGGCGGGCGGCTGGATGTTCCTGGTCGGCGGGCTCTTCGGGCTGGGCGCCGCGGTCATGCTCTGCGAGCACTTCGGCAAGTGGACGCTGGTGGTCGACTACCGTGCCGCGCAGGCGAGTGTGGTTCTTCTCGGCGCTCTGGGTGTCGAGCTGGTCCTGAGCTTCGTCATCGAGTTCTACCGTCCGCGCATGCCGGGCGAGGGCGAGCGTCCCTTGCCGGAGAGCCGGATTTTGTCGCTCTTCACGGAGCCTGGCGGTGTGGCGCGCAACGTCGCGGCCTCGCTGGACTACCAGTTCGGCTTCCAGGTCTCCGAGGTGTGGTTCTACCGCTTTCTCGAGCGCACCGTGGTGCCGTTCGCGGTGGCGATGGTCCTGCTGCTCTGGCTCTTGACGAGTCTGGTGACGATCGAGCCTTACGACTGCGGCATTCGCGAGACCCTCGGGCGGGTCGAGCGTGGCGAGGACGGGCTCGCCGAGATCCTGACGCCGGGGTTCTACCTGAAGTGGCCGTGGCCCCTGTCGCGGATCCTGATCTTCCCGGTGGAGCAGGTTCAGGAGGTCGTCATCGGCTACGACGAGAGCGAAGACCGCGGCACGGGCGAGGCCGCTCCCGCGGACGACGGCCATGGCCACGGCGAGACCAAGAAGCCGGCCGACCCGGCCGGGCCGCACAAAGCCCAGGTGATCGTCTGGAGTACGCAGCACTACGCCAGCGAGGTCGACTTCCTCGTCGGCAGTGACCCGCGCGCCGGGGGTACCGCCGGCGATGTCGGCCAGGTGACCGCCTCGCTGATGGCGGCGGACATCCCGCTGTACTTCAGGGTCGAGGACCTCTACAGCTACGCCTATCTGCATCAGGACGCCCGCGAGGAACTGCGTGCCCTGGCGACGCGCGAGGTGGTGCGCTACCTGGCCGAAGCGGACTTCAACCGGCTGCTCGGTTCGGAGCGCGCCCAGGCAGCGGCGACGCTGCAGGAGCGCATCCAGGCCGCGGCGGACCGGGTTCAGCTTGGCATCAAGGTGGTGTTTGTGGGGTTGCAGGGCCTGCATCCGCCGGTGGAGACCGGGGCCTCGTTCGACGCGGTGGTGGGCGCCTCCGAGGAGATGCACCAGCGCGTCCTCGAGGCCGAGGGGTACGCGGCGCGTCGTCGTCCCGAGGCCGAGGGCCGCCGGGCGGCGCTGGTCAACGAGGCGGAGGCCTACCGCACCGAGCGCCGTCAGGTCGCCGAGGCCGAGGCCGAGCAGTTCACCAAGCAGCTCCTGGCCTACCGCGCCAGCCCCCGGATGTTCGTCCTGAACAGCTTCCTGGACATCCTGGAGAACGACGCGGCGGCCATACGCAAGTACGTCGTGGCCACCGAGCGCAGCCGTGAGGTCTTCATTCTGGACCTGCAGGAGAAGCTGCGGCCGGATTTGCTGGACCTCGATACCAGCGCGGTGGGTCAGCCCTGAGTGTGATGGTGTGATGGCGCCCGGCACCCGGGCGGGAGGCATGTCGGAAACCATGAACGATAAGCGCACCGTACTGCAGCACTGGCCGGTGATGGTCCTGGCGGCCGTCGTCGTGGGCATTTTCCTGGCCGGTCTGGTGACCTTCCAGGTCCGCGAGACCGAGATTGCCCTGGTGATGCGTCTGGGCAAGGCGAGGGAAGGCGCTGACGGCAAGGTGATTGTGTATGGCGCCGGCCTGCACCGGAAGCTGCCCTTCTTTGACGAAGTCTGGCGGACGGACAAGCGTCTGCAGACCTACGAACTGAAGAAGGGCCGCACCGAGCAGATCACCACGAGTGACAACCACCAGATCGTGGTGTCGACCTATGTCCTCTGGAAGGTGGCCGATCCGGCGCTGTTCTTCAAGAGCTTCCCGCCGCCGGACAGCGACTTCACCTCCGAGCTGGACGCCCTCGTCCGCAGTGCCCGCAACAACGTCCTGCCGCAGCACGCCCTGGCGGAGCTGGTCAATGTCGACCCGAGCAAGGCCCGCCTCGGCGACATCGAGGCCGAAATCCTGGCCGAGGCGCAGCCGCGGGCGCGCGAGCAGTACGGCATTGACATTGTCTCGGTGGGATTCAAGCACATCGGCTTCCCGGAGCAGGTGACGCAGAAGGTCTTCGCGCGCATGCGCGCCGAGCGTGAGAAGCGCTCGCAGGAGTACCTGTCGCAGGGCCTGCGCGAGGCGCAGCGCATCCGTGCCGAAGCCGACCGCGAGGCGAGCGACACGGTGGCGCGGGCCCAGGCCGAGTCGAAGCGCATCCGTGCCGAGGGCGACGAGCAGGCGGCCAAGAGCTACGCAGTCTTCCAGCAGAGCCCCGAGCTGGCGGCCTTCCTGCGTAAACTCGACGCCCTGCGCCTGACGCTCTCGGAGAAGACGACCCTGGTCGTCGACACCAACACGCCGCCGTACGACCTCTTCCTCAAGGGCGCCACCGACATCGACCCGGGCGGCCGGGCGGCGGCCGGGCGCGCCGCAGGGACCGCCAAGCCATGAGTGCAGAGACCGTCCACACACCACCGCAGGGCGGCGAGGCGCCCGGCGCCGGGGTTCAGGCCCTGGTGCGGATGTTCCACGTCCTCTTCCTCTGCCTGCGCGTCCTGATCATCGTCATCTTCGTCTGGATGGTCTTCAGCGGTGTCTTCCGCGTCGAGGACGGCAAGGAGGCGCTGCTGTTCCGTTTTGGCCAACTGCAGAGCCGCGTCATCGACCCGGCGAAGGGCCCGACGGCGGTGCTGACGAGCGGCCACTGGTACTGGGCCTGGCCGTACCCGGTGGACTACGTCCGGAAGGTCCCGGCGCAGCAGGCCCTCTCGGTGTCGACCGACGCCATTTTCTGGCCGCGGGTCAACCCAAACCAGATCGAGACGCCCGACCCCGCGGCGGTCGAGAATCTGCCCCTGGTGCCGGGTCAGGATGGCTACATGCTCACCGGCGACACGAACATCATGCACACGGTCTGGACGCTGACGTACCGGGTCCGCGATGCCAAGCGCTACTACCTCGCCTTCTACGACGACAGCGAGAGCCCGGCGACGAGCAGCGGCAGTCGCCCGGTCGAGCGCGGCAACGCGGCGATCATCCGCAACATCCTGGCGAACGCGGCGCTGGCGGAGCTGAGCACCTGGGGTGTGGAGGATGTCCTGCGCTCGTCGCGGACGAGTCCGACGGATCCCGAGGCGAAGGAGCTCCTGACCGACAACGTCCGTCGGCGGGTCGAGGAGCACCTGGCGCGTCTGGACATGGGGGTCGAGGCGCAGTTGGTGAACCTGGTTGAGATTCAGCCGCCGACGGCGACTCTGGCGGCCTTCCGCAAGGTCAGCGACGCGGCCACCGAGCAGCGTCAGCTCCTCGAGGACGCCGACACCTACGCGGCGCAGGTGGTGCCGGCCGCCGAGGGCCACGCCTACCGCATCATCGACGAGGCCAAGGCCTACCGCACCCGCATCGTCGAGTCGGTACAGGCCGACAGTGCCTACTTCCTGACTGTCCTGGCGGAGTATCGCAAGAACCCGGAGACGATGCTGGTGGCGCTGTACACGGATGCCATCCGCGACGTCCTGCGGCAGGTCGAGACCAAGTACGTCATCCGAGCCGACGCCGAGGGCCGCCAGGAGATCCGCCTGCAGCTCGGCCCGGAACCCCCGAAGCTGGGTCGCGGCGCCCCGCCGCCGGCGGCGTCAGGCCCCCCTGGACCGTGAACGATCTCTGCCGGCCGCCGCGCGGCGGCCGTTGAACGGGAAAGCCATCTATGCTGGTTGAGAGCGTCAGCGACATCCTCGACGAGAAGGCGCGCCGGGAGTCTTCCGGGCATGGCCACAGCGAGACCTCGCGCATCGGCCTGGCCCTGTTCGGCGGCATTCTGGTGCTGAACTCGTATCTCGCCGACCGCTTCTTCCCGGGCGTGATCAACCCAACGGCGGCGATGCTCAGCGGCCTCCTGGGGGCGCTGGTGCTGGCTCTGCCGATCTTCTGGGCGGCGGGTCGCGACCTGATTCAGGGCAAGGTGTACATGAACGAGCTGGTGGCCCTGGCGCTGTTGGCGGCCTTTGCCAACGGCGAGTACCGCACCGCCGGCGCGATTGCCTTCTTCATGCTGGTGACGATCACCTTGGAGCGCCGCACCGCGATCGGCGCCGAGGCGGCGATCGAGGCGGTGGTGCGGCTGACGCCGCGGGTGGCGCGGCGCCTGGTCGATGGCCGCGAGGAGCAGGTCGACGCCTTCGACGAACTCCGCGTCGGCGATGTGTGCCGGGTGCGTCCCGGCGAGAACTTCCCGGCGGACGGCACGATCGTCACCGGCACCAGCTCGGTGAATCAGGCCTCGATCACCGGCGAGTCGCTGCCGGTCGACAAAGCGGTCGACGACGAGGTCTACGCCGGCACCCAGAACCTGACCGGCCTGGTCGACTTCAGGGTCACCCGCATCGGCACGGACACCACCCTGGGCAAGGTCCGCCATCTGATCGCCGACGCCGAGCGCTCGAAGCTGCCGATCATGCGCATGATCGACCGCTATGTGGGCTACTACACCCCGACGGTGCTGATGATCGCGGCGCTGGTCTGGTTCTTCACCCGCGACATCAATCGCGTCATCGCGGTGCTGGTCATGTCCTGCCCGTGCGCCCTGGTCATCGCGACCCCGTCGGCGGTCATTGCCGCCATTGCGGCCGCCTCGCGGCTCGGCATCCTGATTAAGGATATCTCGCTGCTGGAGATCGCGGCGCGGGTGCGGGCGGTGGTGTTCGACAAGACCGGCACCCTGACCGAGGGCAAACTGGAGGTGGCACGTCTGCAGCCCGCCGACGGCGTCGAGCTGGCCGAGCTGCTCCTGGTGGCCACCACCACCGAGTACCACAGCAACCACCCGGCGGCCGAGGCCATGAAGCGCCTGGCACGCCAGGCCGGCATCGCCTGGCAGGACCCGAGCGAGTACGCCGAGGTCGCCGGCAAGGGCGTCCGGGCCGTCTTCGAGGGCCGCACCTGCCGCGTGGGTCGCGAGACCTGGCTGCAGTCCGAAGGCCTGGACACGGCGCCGCTGCGGCCCTCGCTGGCCGAGCACGAGCACGCCGGCATGAGCATCGTCTTTGTGGCCCGTGACCAGCAGCTCCTGGGCTGGATCGGGCTGCGCGACGCCACCCGTGCCGTGGCCGGCGAGGCTGTGCGGCAGCTCCACGAGCTGGGTGTACGGCACTGCGCCATGGTCACCGGCGACAACGAGGCGGTGGCCCGGACGGTCGGGGCGCAGATCGGCGTCACCGAGATCGAGGCCGGCTGTCTGCCCGAGGAGAAGGCGGCCTACGTGCACCGCCTGCGCGAAGAAGGCCAGCTCGTGGCGGTGGTCGGCGACGGCGTCAACGACGCCCCGGCCCTGGCGGCCGGCGACATCGGCATCGCCATGGGCGCCATCGGCAGCGACGTCGCCATCCAGAGCGCCTCCGTGGCCCTGATGAACAACGACCTGCGGCGCATTCCGTTCTTCTTCGCGCTGGCCCGCAAGGCGCGGCTCTTCATGAACCAGAACCTCGTTCTGGGGCTGGGCTTCATCCTGCTGGGGCTGTACTTCTCCACGGTCGGCATCGTCACCCCGGTGATCGCGGCCGTGCTGCACAGCGCCAGCTCGCTGATCATCATTTTCAACAGCGCCCGCCTGGTCCGGGCCGGCGAAGAGCTGCAGGCCAGCGAAGCGGCCTGAACCCCGGCAGATGGTGGCTGACAGACGCGGAGCGAGACACGTCCATGGCAGGCAATACCCCCGAGATCGTCGTTGAGGCCCGCGGCCTGACCAAGATCTTCAAGGACTTCTGGGGCCGTCCGAAGGCGCGCGCCGTCAACGGCATCGACTTCACGGTCCGCCAGGGCCAGGTCTTCGGCCTGCTCGGGCCGAACGGCTCCGGCAAGTCGACGACGGTCAAGATGATCCTCGGGCTGCTCTACCCGACCCGCGGCAGCCTGCGCGTCTTCGGTGAGAATCCCGATGACGTGGCGACCAAGCAGCGCATCGGCTACCTGCCCGAGGAGACCTACCTCTATAAGTACCTCACCGCCCAGGAGACCCTGGACTTCTTCGGGGCCCTCTTCGCCCTCTCCCCGAGCGAGCGGGCGCAGCGCTCCCGCCAGCTCCTCGAGATGGTCGGCCTGGCGAACTCGTTCAACCGCCCGGTCGGCGAGTTCTCCAAGGGCATGGCCCGGCGCATCGGCCTGGCCCAGGCCCTGGTCAACGACCCGGATCTGGTCATCCTCGATGAACCGACCAGCGGCCTCGACCCGCTCGGCTGCCGCGAAGTGAAGGACATCATCCGCCTCCTGGCCCGGCGCGGCAAGACCGTCATCCTCTCGAGCCACCTCCTGGCCGACGTCCAGGACGTCTGCGATGACGTCGTCATCCTCTACGGCGGCAAGATCCGTTCGCAGGGCGCCCTGAGCGAGATCCTCAAGGTCGAGGACCGCACCCGCGTCCTGACGCCGCGCCTGGAGGAGTCCAAGGTGAGCGCCTTGCGGAGCTGGCTGGCGACGCAGGGCATCGCCGGCGAGGTCAGTGTCGACCACCCCCAGCGCGACCTCGAGGACTTCTTCCTCGACGTCGTGCGGGCGGCGCGCGACGCCAGCCTCGAGACGGCCGGCGCCCAGTCCGGCGGCCAGATTGCGGCCTACCTGCGCGGCAGCGGCGCGGCGGCCCAGCCCGAGGCGGTGCTCGAGGCCCTGGCACAGGATGAGCCGGCACCGCCGACAGCGGCAGCGACCGCGCCGGTGGTTGCCGAGCCGACGCTCGACCGCGCCGCGCTCGAGCGCCTGACGGCCGCGCCCGCGGCGCCCGAGAAGGCGGCGCCCGCGGCGCCGAAGGAGCCCGCCGAGGACCTCGGCAAGGCCAGTGAGAAGATCAAGGATCTGCTCGGCGGCAGCAAGCCCCCGGCGGGCCGCTGAAGGCCCCCATGCCGGTGCGGCCGTGACCCGGCCGCCGAGATCCGATGTAACCCCCCAGGACGATGACCATGGCAGCACAGAAGACCCGCACGACTGACGCGACCACACCAGCCAGCACGACGCCGGCGGCCCCCGGCGATCCGATCGAGGGCCTCTTTGAGAAGTGGCTCCTGCCGTATGGCCGCCAGATTGCGGTGGCGGTGCTGCTGGTCCTGGTGGCGGTGGCGGCGGTGCGCATGGCGTCGGCGCGTCGCGCCGAGCGCCTTGGGGCCGGCTTCGCCGCGCTGAGCAAGGCCGAGGACACGGAGGCCCTGCAGGCGGTGGCACGCGATCACGACGGCAGCCCGGCGGCGGCGCGGGCGCGGCTCCTGGCGGCCCGGCGGCTCTACGACGAGGGCAAGTTCGAGCAGGCCGCGACCGCCTTCTCGCTGGCGCACAAGGCCGCGAAGGACCCGGCGCTGACCGTGGCGGCCGGCCTGGGCGAGGCCTATGCACTGGAGGCCTCCGGCAAGCCCGAGGCGGCCGAGAAGGCCTTCGCCGACATCGCCGCCAAGGCTGACTCGCAGGCGATGGTCATCGACGCCTGGCTCGGCGCCGGACGCTGCGCCAAGGCCCAGGGCAAGCTGGCCGAGGCTGAGAAGTACCTCGAGCGCGCCACGGCCGCCGTCGGCGACAACCAGGTGGCGCAGTGGCGCATCAACGAGGTCCGCCAGGCCCTCCTGGCCAGCCGCCACGCCACACGCGCCAGCGAGCCCGCGGCCCCGGCCGCCGAGACGCCCGCCGCCACCACCGGCGCGAAGCCCTGACCGACCCGGCGCCCGGCAGGGACGGCAGTCGCCCTGCCCGCGGCCGAGGGCCGTCCGGCGTTCCCGGACGTGATGGAGAGAGGCCTTCGCCACCCTGATCCGCGGCCGGCCGGGAAGGGCCGCCGCGGGTCAACGGAGTGTCGCAGCATGAACGCGCCACAGCAGAGCGGGCCCTGGGTGTCGACCCTGACGGCCGGCATCACCCGCGGCAACCCGATTCTGGTCCAGGTCCTCGGCATCTGCTCGGCCCTGGCGGTGACAAACGCCGTGCGGCCGACGCTGGTCATGGGCCTGGCCCTGGTCGTGGTCACCGGCGGCAGCAGCCTGGTCATCTCGGCCCTCCGCAACACCATCCCGCACCGCGTCCGGCTGATGGTCCAGATGCTGGTCATCTCGGTGCTGGTGATCGTCGTGCACCTGCTCCTGCGGGCGCACTGGTACGCGATGAGCGAGCGGCTGGGGCCGTACGTCGGCCTGATCATCACCAACTGCATTGTCCTCGGCCGCAGCGAGGGCTATGCCCTGCAGCACAGCCCGTGGCGGTCCTGCCTTGACGGCATCGGCGCCGCGGCCGGCTATGCCGCCGTGCTGCTGGTCATCGCGATGGTCCGCGAGCCCCTCGGCAGCGGCACCCTGGCCGGTGTGGCCGTCTTCCCGGAAGGCTTCCAGCCGGCGCTCCTGCTGAGTGCGGCGCCGGGGGCCTTCCTGACCCTGGGCGTGGTGGTCTGGGTCGTCCGCGCCATCTGGCCCCAGGCCGAGCCCACCGAGCACCCGGAGGCCCTGCCATGATGCCGGAGTCCTCCGAGGCGAGCCGGCTGGCGGTGATCTTCCTGGCCTCGCTGCTCACCAACAACATCGTGCTCAGCCACTTCCTGGGCATGTGCTCGTTCATCGCCCTGAGCCGCAGCCTGAAGACCGCCTTCGGCATGGGCCTGGCGGTGGTCTTCGTGACCTTCTGCACGGCGGTGCTGAACTACCTCATCTACTACGGCCTGCTGGCCCCCGGCAATCCCTGCGGCGGTGCCGACCTGACCTACCTGACCTTCCTGGTGTTCGTCCTGGTGATTGCCGGCTTCGTGCAGCTCGTCGAGATGATCCTCGAGCGCTTCCTGCCGGGGCTGTACTTCAGCTTCGGGATCTTCCTGCCGCTGATCACGGTCAACTGCGTGATCCTGGGGACGAACCTCCTGATGATCGAGCCCGACCGCCACTTCGGCCTGGGCGACGCGGCGGTGTACGCCCTGGGCTCGGGTCTGGGCTACCTGGTGGCGATCTGCCTGCTGGCCGGCATCCGCACCCGCCTCCAGCCGGCGGACGTGCCGCGGCCGCTGCGCGGCCTGGGCCTGACCGTGATCATCACCGGCCTGCTGGCGATGGCCTTCATGGGCTTCACCGGCATGGTCGACCTCTGAGGAGCCGGGCGCGGCCGCAGACGGCCGCGGCGACGATTGAGCATCGACATGACCTACCTGGTGGCCATCGTCATCCTGAGCGGCATCGGCGGAGCCCTGGCCGTGCTCCTGCTGCTGGCGGGCCGTTACCTCTGCAACTACGGCCCCTGCTCTGTCCAGGTCAACGACCGCGAGCCCTTCGTCGTCGACGGCGGCGGCAAGCTCCTCGAGGCGCTCTACGCGCGGCGCATCTTCATCCCCTCGGCCTGCGGCGGTCAGGGCACCTGCGGCTTCTGCCGGGTGCAGGTCCTGTCGGGCGGCGGGCCGGTGCTGCCGACCGAGCGGCTCTTCCTCTCGGAGGAGGAGGTCGCCCGGGGCGTCCGTCTGGCCTGTCAGGTGAAGGTCCGCGAGGCGCTGTCCGTACAGGTCAAGCCCGACTACCTCGACGTGCGCGAGTACCGCGCCCGTGTGGTCTCGGCGCGGCTGGTGACCCCGGACACGCGCGAGGTCCGCCTGCGGCTCCTCGAGCCCCAGGCGCTCGCCTTCCGTCCCGGCCAGTATGTGCAGGTCATGGTGCCGGGTCGGCGCGAACCGACCTACCGGGCCTACTCGATCGCCTCGCCGCCAAGCGCGGCGCCGGACCTCGAGCTGCTGGTGCGACGCATCCCCGACGGCGTCGGTTCGGGCTACCTGCACCGGGTCGATCCCGGCGATGAGGTCGTCTTCACCGGACCCTACGGCGACTTCGTCCTCCAGCCCGACGCGGCCCTGGTCTGCGTCGGCGGCGGCTGCGGCATGGCCCCGATGCGGTCGATCCTGCGGCATGTCGCCGAGACCCGCCCAGGGCAGCCCTGCTGGCTGTTCTTCGGGGCGCGCACGGCCGAGCAGGCCATGTACCGCCAGGACTTCGAGGCGCTGTCGCGGCAGATGCCGGGGCTGCGGGTGCACTACGCCCTCTCGGAGCCGGAGACCTCGGCGGCATGGGACGGCGAGACCGGCTTCATCCACGAGTCGGTGGCGCGTCACCTCCAGGACGGCGACGCCACCCAGGTCTTCCTCTGCGGCCCGCCGGCGATGATCACGGCGGCGATGGCCGTGCTGACCGCCAAGGGCATCCCGCGCGAGCGCATCTTCTACGACGAATTCTGAGGACAGGCCGCGGCCGCTCGAGGCCGCCGCGGCAGACGACACGCATGAGCACCGACGACACCACCGCAGGGACGCCCCCCGACAGCCTCGCCGGCCGCCTGGGACGGCTCGTCCTGGCTGACGACCGCCGGCCGGCCGCCGGGGCACTCCCGGCGGGCGCCGAGATGCGGCGCTACCTCCTGGCGGCGCTGGCGGCGGCCGTGCCCTGCCTGGCCCTGGCGGCGCACTGGTTCGGCCCGCGCCTCTGGGCCGTCTGGGCGGCGGCGGCGCTCGGCGGCACCGCCGTCGAGGTCGTGGTGGCGCGGGTGCGCCGGCAGCCGTGGAACGGCGCCGGGCTGGCCTACGCCGCGGTGCTGGCGCTGCTCCTGCCGCCGGGCCTGCCGCTCTGGCTGATCGGCCTGGCCATGGCCGCCGGCACGCTCTTCGGCAAGGAGGCCTTCGGCGGCACCGGCAGCCACCTGTGCTCGCCGGCGCTGGTGGCGAAGGGCTTCCTTTTCTTCAGCTACCCATCCTGGCTGACGGCGCCGTCCTTCGGCCATCTCGGCAGCCTGACCCGGGCGGTCGCCGGCGCAGACAGCGCCTTGGAGGCCGTGCCGGTGCCGGAGGCCTGGCTGCTGGGCTCGGCGGCGACCCTCCTGGCCATGCTGACGATGGCCCTGGCGCGTCCGAGCAACCTGCGCATCCTGGCGGCGGTCCTCCTGGCAGCGGTGGCGGTCGCGACCGGCCTGGAGCAGTCCGGCCGGCTGCCCTACGAGAGCGTCGTGGCACTGCTCGGCGCCGACGGCTTCCTGGTCATCGCCTGCTTCGTCGTCTGCGATCCGGCCTGCAGCCCGCGCCACGACGAGGCCAAGTGGCTCTACGGACTGCTGATCGGCGCCCTGGCGGTCCTCATGCGGACCTTCTCGAGCTACAGCGAGGCCATGCTCTGCGCCGCCATGCTCGGCAGCCTCGCCGCCCCGACCCTCGACATCCTGGCCGAACGGCGTCCCGGGGGGCCGGCGGCATGAAGGACCACCCGCTCTACACCGTGCTCTACACGGTCCTGCTCTGCGCCATCAGCGCGACGCTGCTGACCTTTGTGAACACCCACTGGGCCGACGCCATCCGCGCCAACGAGCAGTACTCCCGGACCGCGGCCGTGGTCGACGCCTTCGGGCTGGGCGCAGCCGAGGCGACGCGGTCGCAGGTCCTGGAGGCGTACACCACCTGCATCCGCGTCCGCCGCCGCGGCGAGATGGAGGTCATGGAGGCGCACCGCGACGGCGCCCTGATCGGCTACGGCCTGGACCTGGTCACGGCGGGAAAGTACGGCATCATTCGCGGCATCGTGGCAATCTCGGCGGAGAAGGACCGCCTCCTGGGCCTGCGCATCTACCAGCAGAACGAGACGCCCGGCCTCGGCGGCCGCATCGCCGAGCCGGCCTGGCTGGCGCAGTTCAGCGGCAAGCCCCTGTCGACCCCCGAGGGCGCCGGCATCGTCATCAGCAGCACCGTACGCGGACCCCATGTCGTCGACGCCATCACCGGGGCCTCGAAGACCACCTTCAGCCTGGGCCAGGCACTGAATAGCGCCATCGCCAGCTTCCTGGCCGGCGGCGCGGCCATGGAGCCGCTCGACCTCGACCTGACCACCGACGCGGTCACCCGCGCCACCCCCGGCTACCCGAAGAACCTCCAGGCGCCGCCCCACCTGCGCGAAGAAGTCCGCCGCGCCGATTTCATGGTGCCGAAGGGCCTGCGCAACCTGGCCCAGGGCCGACCGGTGACCTCGAGCCTGACCGAAGAGCCCATCATCGGCGAGCTCTCGCAGCTCACCGACGGCATCCGCCGCAGCGGTGAGTTCGATTTCGTCGAGTTCGACCCCGACCCGCAGTGGGCCCAGGTCGACCTCGGGGCGATGCATACCCTGCACGGCATCGTCATCTGGCATTACTACAAGAACCCGGTGATCTACAACGACGTCATCGTGCAGATCGCCGACGACACGGAGTTCCAGAGCAACGTGCGGACGGTGTTCAACAACGACCACGACAACTCCAGCGGCATGGGCCAGGGCAGCGATACGGCCTTCTTCGCGCGCTGGTGGGGCGAGATCGTCGACCTGCGCGGGCCGGCCAAGGAGGGCACCCCGGCGCGCTGCATCCGCGTCTGGACCAACGGCGCCTGCGGCGGCGAGCCGACGCGCCTGGTGGAGATCCAGGCCTTCGGAAAGTAGATTGCGGCACGGCGGGCCGCGGCGCCGGCGGCGGCCGCTCGTATGGAAGATCGCGTTGTGTTGCGGCTACGGACTCCGGGTCAGAGTACCGCGTTCACGCGGATAGTGTGCGCCGTGGCTTCAGCCCGGCGCAGCCACGAATGTTGCCGCGGCCTAAAGGCACGCGGCACGCTTCCGGCTGAAGCCGGCACTCTGACGGAGATGGCGCTGTGAGCGATCGTCCGCCTTGTTCTATCCGGCGCCCTGAAAGGGCATCATTCATCAGCCCAGGGCAACGCCCTGGGAAATCAGAGGTTACGCATCGCAGGCTGAAAGTCTGCGACAAGACCGACGCACGCCACGACGCGACGTTTCATACGAGAGAGTGTCAACGAGGATTCCGAACGATGATCACACGATATACTCCACGGATGGGGGCGAGCCTGGTACTCGGCGCGGCGCTGGTCCTGCCGGCGGCCCTGAGCGCCCAGGAGGCCGGCAAGACCGAGCTGACGATCGCCCTGCCCCGGCCGATGTTCACCGGCACCCCGAAGCACATCCGCAGCGCCAACCTCGAGCCGGCACGCGGCGAGGCCGCCCGGCCGGCAATCCTGGTGCCGACGGGCACCGCCAACCTGGCCGCCGGCGCGGCCGTCACCGGCAGCGACGAGGAGCCGGTCATCGGCGAGCTGGAGCTGATCACCGACGGCGATAAGGAGGGCATCGAGGGCAGCTACGTCGAACTCGGGCCCGGGAAACAGTACGTCCAGATCGACCTCGGCAGGCCCGCCACCATCCACGCCATCGTCCTCTGGCACTACCACAGCCAGGCACGCGTCTACCACGACGTGGTCGTGCAGACCGCCGATGACGAGGACTTCATCACCAACGTCACCACGGTCTTCAACAACGACCACGACAACTCCGCGGGCCTCGGCATCGGCAAGGACTTCGAGTACATCGAGACCTACGAGGGCCGACTCATACCGGTGCCCGGCGTCGGCGGGCGCTACGTGCGCTGCTACAGCCGCGGCAACACCTCCGACGAGATGAACCACTACACCGAGATCGAGGTCTTCGGCATCGCGAAGCCCTGAGCGATCACGGCGGCCGTCGCAGGCGACGGGCGGCACCGGCGACAGGCCGGGCCGACGGTGCGCGGCCGCCTGAAGGCATGGCCGCCGCGCCCGGGCAAGGCGCGGCGCCTGGATGGAGGTGCGTCGGCATGACCCTGCGACCGCATCTGCTCTGGCAGCGTCTGGCCGTCGTCATGGCCGTGGCCATGATCGCGGCCGTCGCGGTGGCCCTGCGCACGGTGCGGCTCGAGGACCGTCCGGTTCACCCCGACGAGGCCAATCAGGCCTGGAAGCTCGGGGAGCTCCTCGAGACCGGCGCCTACCGTTACGACCCGCATGATCACCACGGCCCGGCCCTGTACTACCTCGCGTGGCCGCTGGTGCGGCTGCAGTCCGGCGGCGTCTTCGCCGCCAGCGCCATGGCCTTCTACCGTCTCACGCCGGCTCTCTTCGGCGTCGCCCTGGCCATGATGGCCCTCGCCGCGGCACGCCCGCTGGGCCCGACCGCGGCGCTGGCGGCGGCGGCACTGACGGCGCTGTCGCCGGCGATGGTGGTCTACAGCCGGTTCTTCATCCACGAGATGCTCCTGGTGGCGTTCACCTTCGGGCTGGTGCTGTCCGTCTGGCGCCATGCCGTCGCCCCGACCTGGCGGTCAGCGGCGGCAGCGGGCCTCTCTCTGGGCCTGATGCAGTCGACCAAGGAGACCTGGCTGGTGGCGGTGGCGGCCCTGGCCTTGGCAGTGGCGGCGACGGTGCCGCCGCGCGAGCTGCGTCGGCACCTCGCCGCGCACGTCGGGCACATCCTGCTCGGTCTCGGGGTCGCGGCGGCCGTGTCGCTGCTATTCTACAGCTCGTTCGGCACGAACCCGCGCGGACCGCTCGACGCCTGGACCGCCTACGCGACCTACCTCGGGCGCGGCGTCGCGGCTGACGCCACGGCGCACCGCCACCCGGTCGGGTGGTACCTCGGCCTGCTCATCGGTCGGCCGGCCGGGGTCGGCGTCCGCGATGGCGAAGTGCTGATCCTGCTCCTGGGCCTGACCGGCCTCCTGGCGGCGTGGCGCCGGCCGGTCGTGCCCGGTGCGGCCGCCGTGGCCCGTCGCGCGCTGGGGTTGTTCGCCGTCGTCCTGACGGCCGCCTACAGCCTGCTGCCGTACAAGACGCCGTGGTGTCTGCTCTCCTTCTGGCACGCCTGGATCCTCCTGGCGGGGATCGGTGCGGCGATCCTCCTCGAGACCCTGCCGCGCCCCCTGCCCCGCCTCCTGGCCGGCCTCCTCCTGGCGGCCGGCGCCGTCGGCCTCGGCCGCGACGCCTGGCTGGCGGCGACGCGCGACGCCGCGCACCCGCGCCATCCCTATGCCTACGCCCAGACCAGCCGCGCCTTCCTCGATCTGGTGCGGCGCCTCGAGGAACTCCGCCAGGCCACGCCCGCGGGCGAGGCGCTGACCGTCTTCATCATGGCCCCGGCGGAGGACACCTGGCCCCTGCCCTGGTACCTGCGGCATCACACCCATGCCGGCTGGTGGACCGACCTCGACCCGGCGGCGGTGCAGGCCCGACCGGCGGTGCTGATCACCACCCCGGAGCTGGCCCAGGGCCTGCCGGCCGACTGGAACGACAACTACCTCCAGGAGTACCACGGCCTG
Organism: Lentisphaerota bacterium; assembly: GCA_012514865.1. Classification (GTDB taxonomy): domain Bacteria; phylum Verrucomicrobiota; class Lentisphaeria; order Oligosphaerales; family JAFGRS01; genus JAGVUW01. The sequence goes on from JAAYZO010000144.1 coordinate 16,235, forward strand.
CGCCCGGGAGTCCTGCTCGTGGCCTCCATCCGCCGCGACCACTGGGCCCGCTGGCTGGCCCGACACGCGCAGGGAACTGCACGCACAGCGCCGGATTCGCCGCAGGCGGAAGGCCCCCGGCGACACCAACGAGAGATCGCCGACTGAACCG
>JAAYZO010000145.1 GCA_012514865.1 Lentisphaerota bacterium
AGGCCGTGGCGCGACTCATGCAGTCGCGGACGAAGCTCTACACCGACGTCGCCGCCTGGGAGTACTTCTTCGTCGACAGCCCGAGCTACGACGAGAAGGCGGTCGGCAAGTTCCTGCGCAAGCCGGGGGTTTCCGAGGCCCTGTCGGCACTGGCCGCGGCCCTCGAGCCGGCCGACGCCCTCGCCAGCCCGGCGGCGGTGGAGGCCGCCATCGCGGCAGTCGCGACGGCCGGCGGCTTCGAGCCGGGCCGGCTGAACCAGCCCATTCGCGTCGCGGTCACCGGCTGCACCATCGGCGCCGGCGTCTACGAGACCCTGGCCGTGCTCGGCCGTGAGACCGTCCGGCGGCGTCTGATCGCGGCCGCGGATCTGGCCCGCGGGGGCGCCGTCGGGGCGTCGGCCTGAGTCGGTCCCGTGCCCCCGGCGGGGCCCCCTGTCACTACCTGGAGACTGCTGTCATGACGACATCCGAGTCCCTCCCGATGGTCGCCATTGTCGGCCGTCCCAACGTCGGCAAGTCGGCGCTGTTCAACCGCATCGTCGGTCGGCGCATATCGATTGTCCACGAGGAGAGCGGCGTGACGCGCGACCGCATCGCAGCGGCGGCGGCGCATGCCGGCCGGCCGTTCACCCTGGTCGACACCGGCGGCCTCGGCATCGGCCGCCGCGAGACGCGCCACGTCGGCGTCTTCGATGGCCTCATCCGCGACCAGGTCGCGGCCATCGTCGACGAGGCCGCCGTGCTGATCTGGGTGGTCGACTGCCAGACCGGCGTCACGCCTCAGGATGAGGAGGTCGCGGCCCTCCTGCGCGCCGCCGGCCGGCCGGTCGTCGTGGCCGCCAACAAGGCCGACAACGAGGCCCTCGCCAGCGCCGCCGCGACCGAGTTCAGCCGCCTCGGCTTCCCGGTCATCTGCCCGACGTCATGCACCCATACGCGCGGCCGCGCCGAACTCCTCGACCTCGTCGTCGAACGCCTCCCCCGGGCCACCGACGACCGCGGCGCCGGCGCCGCCGCGGCGGCACCCGAGGCCCTGAAGCTGGCCGTCGTCGGCCGGCCCAACGTCGGCAAGTCGTCCCTCGTCAACCGACTCTTCGGCGGGGAGCGCGTCATCGTCAGCGAGGTCGCCGGCACCACCCGCGATGCGGTCGATGTACCGGTGACCCTTCACACCGGCGGCGTCGAGCTGCCCCTGGTGCTCATCGACACGGCCGGCCTGCGGCGCCGACGCCAGATCAGCACCGTCGTCGACTTCTTCAGCATGGCACGCACCCAGGAGGCCATCCGGCGCAGCGACGCCGTGCTCCTCGTCCTCGACGCCACCGCCCTGGCCACGGCTCAGGACAGCGCCATCGCCCGGCTCGTCGCCGATGCCCGCAAGCCCTGCATCATCGTCGTCAACAAGTGGGACCTCGCCGAGGCCGAGGGCGTCAGCCGCAAGGCCATCATCGAGCAGGTCTACGAGCGGCTGTCCTTCATGCGTCACGCCCCCATGCAGCTCATCAGCGCCCTCACCGGTGACCACGTCACGACCATCCTGGGTGCGGTGGTGCACCTGCGCGAGCAGATGAAGGTGACCGTCCCGACCAGCGTCCTGAACCAGTTCCTCCAGGACCTCGTGGCGCGCACGCCGCCGCCGGCAGCGACGAACCGCCGCTTCAAGATCTTCTACGGCACCATGCTCGGGAACCCGCCGCCGCGCTTCGTCCTGTTCGCCAACGACAAGGCCGCCTGCCCGCCGCGCTACCTGCAGTTCATCGAGAACCAGATCCGCGAGGCGTTCTTCCCCCAGACCGGGCTGCCCATCATCATCGAGGTCCGCCAGCGCGCCGACCCGAGTGAGGGCACCGGCGCCCGACGCGCTGCCGCCGGCGTCCAGCGCCAGCGTTCCGCCGCCAAGAAGGCCATCGCACGCCATCACGAACGCAAGAAGGGCTGGCGCAAACGCCCGTGACAGGACCCGCCATGGACGCACCCGAACCGCACCCCACCGGCGCTGTCCCGGCGCCGCCTGTCACTGCCCGGTGCGGTCGCCGGGCCGGCCTGGCGACCGTGGTCCTGGCCAGCGCCTCGCCGCGGCGGCGGCAGCTCCTCGCCGCGGCCGGGGTGCCGATCCTGGTCGACGTCGCGGCCATCGACGAGACGCCCCGACCCGACGAGGCGCCCGTCGACCACGTCCTGCGCCTGGCCCTGGCCAAGGCCGACGCCGTCGCCCGACGCCACCCGCGCCGGGTCGTCCTCGGCGCCGATACGGTCGTCGTCCTCGATGGCCGCATCTTCGGCAAGCCCGCCGATCTCGACGACGCCCGCGACATCCTCCGCCAGCTCTCCGGACGCTGGCACGAGGTCCTCACCGGGGTCGCCCTGCGGCGGCGCCGGCCGGCCTGGAGGATGGTGTGGTGCGCCCGCACACGGGTGCGCTTCCATACCCTCAGCGAGGACGCCATCGCGGACTACTGCCGCCGCGTCAACACCCTCGACAAGGCCGGCGCCTATGGCATCCAGGAGCACGGCGATAGGGTCGTCGCGGCCATCGAAGGGCTCTACAGCACCGTCGTCGGCCTGCCGGTCGAGGAGGTCGTCACGGCCCTCGCTCAGGCGCCCATCAGCCGCGAGCGGAAGAGGAAGAAGACGGCGCCGAGGATGCAGAGGCCGGCCCAGAGGTAGTCCAGCGTCAGCCGTTCCTTCATGTAGAAGACCGAGAACGGCACGAAAATGGTCAGGGTGATGGCCTCCTGCAGGATCTTCAGCTCACCGACGTTCATCACCTGGTGGCCGATGCGGTTGGCCGGCACCTGAATGAGGTACTCGAAGAGGGCCACGCCCCAGCTCGCCAGCGCCGCCAGCAGCCACGGCCGCGCCGAGAGGTTGCGCAGGTGGCCGTACCAGGCGAAGATCATGAAGACGTTGCTCAGCGCGAGCATCAGGGCCGTGATGACGTAGGTGCGCATCGTGTGCTTATCCCGTGGACCTGGCCGACAGCGCCGGGACATGCCCCGCCGCCGGCCGTGGCCCGAACTCGCCTCTACCGCAGGTTCACCGGAACTCACCCCGCCGCAACGACGCCCATGGCAACCGTGATGCCGTGAGTAGGTCCACGGCGCCGCCCGTGGACCTGGTTCACCGGCGGCGCGGTGAACCTACGTGCCCGCGGCCTCCGTTCTGGCGCCCTGAAGGGGCAGCATTCATCAGCCCAGGGCAACGCCCTGGGACATCGGCCCTTCCGCATCGCAGGCTGAAGGCCTGCGACAAGACGCCGACCGCAACGCAAGCCCCATCGTTTCACACCATCCCCGCCAGGAGGTCCCGGACGCCGCGGCGGAGGATCTCGCCCGCGGCCATCGAGTACGGACTCGACCGCGGCGTGGTCTCGTAGCCGCCGCGGCCGTAGTTCTCGCGGTTCGGGATATACACGGCGCGGCCGTCGCCCAGCGATGCCACCAGCGCCGGCCGCCCCGCCAGGAGCTCCTTGCGGATGTGCAGGCCGTGCTCGGTGAAGGGCTCGCCGGGGAGACTCACCAGGACCGCCGGGCCCAGGCGCAGGGCGTGGATCTCGACGTGCCGGTCGCGGCGGTCCGCGGCCAGCGCCAGGAGGGCATCGGCGAAGTACTTCAGCGCTGCCGGCGAGCGCTGGGCGAGGTCCTCGCTGGTAAGCTGCTTGGAGGTATCGAAGGAGAAGCGCGCGGCGTGATCGCGGGCTTCAGCCAGGGCCGCCTCGTCGATCTCGCGCGGGCCAATCGTCAGCACCGCCGCGGCCGTGCGCAGGTCATCGCCCGCGAGGGGCTGGAGCTGATCCAGCACCGGCAGGATCGAGGCGGCGTAGCCCTCGCCGATGCGCCGGGCGGTGTCGTAGCCCGACTGCTCGTCGGGGCCATGCGGGTCGAAGTGGTTCAGGTTGCCGGCGCAGCCGGTCAGGGTCACCACCTGCAGCCCCGGCCGCGACGACTCCAGGCGCCTCCGCACGAAGCCATGCCAGTCGGCGCTGACGCCGCAGCCGGAGATGGTGTCCGGGTGGTTGGCGATGTTGGCCAGGAGCACGCGCGGCTGGCCATCGACGCAGAAGGCCAGGAGGGGTATCTCGGGGTCGGTGACGCCCTCGGGGCCCTTGATGCGCGGATCGCGCCGCGGCGGGTTGGTCATCACCGTCCCATCGGCCATCCAGTAGCGGCGGTTGAAGGCGAAGCGGTCGTCGCGCGCGCAGGCGTAGGCGAGGCTCCCCGGCCGCAGCTCGGCCACGGCCTCATGCACCGCCTCGATGCTGCGCTCGATGGCCCAGCGCGTGTAGTCCGGATTGGCGCCGGCACGACCGCCGCGGATCTCCGGGGCCGTGTGCGTGTGGCTCGCCGCGAACAGGATGTCCTCAGAACGCAGACCGGCAATGTCCGCACAGCCGGCACGCACCCCGCCGGTGAACTCCGGCGAGGTGCTGACCAGGTCGAGTTGCACCACCACCGCCAGATTGCCCGCCGCACCGCGCACCGCCAGGGCCTGCACCAGGAGGTCGTCAAGGACGTGCGTCCACGGCCTCAGCGTGAAGTACCCCGCCAGACTCACCGGCACCCGCGGCGTGATCACCCGCCGCGCCAGACCGAAGGAGAGCGTCGCCATCGCCATGCCTCGCCGTCAGCCGGACCGACGACACCATGCCGCCGAACCCCGGCACCCACCAATCACTTGCCGTCGCGATCGCGAACCCAGTGCTTCGCCTTCTCCTGGAAGGCACGCACCTTCTCGGGCTCGCGAAATTCCTGCAAAAACCGCTGGAAGAGGGCAAAAAAGACCTTCTGGAAGGTGTACAGGTGGCCCATGCGTTCCTCGAAGATGCTGCCGGGATCCATGGCCTCGCCTTCGGGGACCTTCAGGCCGCGGAAGACGAACTGGTCAGCATCGACGGTCACGGACCACTCCTCGCCGCGGTCGCGCGCCAGGACCAGCTTGGCCTGGCGCAGCTTCTTGCCGACGGTCAGAGCCGCCTTGGCCTCGGCGCTGATGGTCGGGATGCCCTTGCGCAGGGTCGACTCGTAGGCGCCCGGGCCCTCGGCCACGAAGGTCAGCGGCCCGTCGACCAGGAGGCTGAATTCGCCGAGCTTGGTCTGCGGCAGGACGCCCTGGCGTTCCTCCTGGTAGAACCACAGCCAGGTCAGGAAGTTCTGCCCCAGCGTGCCGCTCGCCTGGCTGTCCGGCAGCTCCGGCGAGAAGTTCAGCGGCGGCACGGCATCGGGCGAGACGTTGAACATCTCACCGGCGACGACCTCGGGAGTCAGCGGCACCGGCTCGAAGCCGATGGCCTTGCAGAAGAGCCCGAGGAAGGTATCCAGGACGCCCTGGCTGGTGGCGGCGACGTAGAGGACGTTGTCGGCCGCGTCGACCGCGAAGGGCACCCCGCTGAGCTGGGGCGGCATCTGCGGCAGGAGCCGCTCGGTGATCTCTTCCTTGATGCTCTTGCGCTCTTTGCGGCCGATGCGGTCGCTGTTGTTGGCGGCCATCTGGGCCAGCTCGGCCAGGCGGCACTCGGCGCGCAGCAGCGCCGGCGGAATGCGCCGTTCGGCCTTGCGCAGGCAGAGGTGGATATACCCGCCCAGGCGGGCCGTCTCCTCGTCGATGCGGCGCTCCAGGAGGTGCCGCCCCGACACCCAGCCCCACTGCGGCTCGTCCTTGACACTCTCCAGCGGCGGCGCCGCCGCGGCGGCAAAGCGCTCCAGGGCATCCGCGGGCAGGGGCTGCGGCAGGTGGCA
>JAAYZO010000146.1 GCA_012514865.1 Lentisphaerota bacterium
CACCGCCGCATCCAGTCGACGACGGACCTCCCGCGGCAAGGCCGCCTGGCGGCTGTCCTGGTCCAGACACCACAGCCGCGACCCCACCCGCAGGACGTTGCCATCGACCACCGCCACCGGCACACCGAAGGCGATGCTCGCCACCGCCGCGGCGGTGTACAGGCCCACGCCCGGCAGACGACCCAGGACCGCCGGGTCGCCCGGAATCACACCGCCGTGCTCGGCCATGACCAGCCCCGCGGCACGGTGGAGATTCCTGGCACGGCGGTAGTACCCCAGCCCCTCCCAGGCCTTCAGGACCGCCTGAAGATCTGCCGACGCCAGCGCTGCCAGATCCGGAAAACGCGCCATGAACCGATCGAAGTACGGCACCACCGTCGCCACCTGGGTCTGCTGGAGCATCACCTCGCTGACCCAGACGCGGTAGGGCGTCGGCGCCTCCCGCCACGGCAGGATCCGGCGATGCCGGCGGTACCATCTCAGGAGCTGCGCAATCCAGGTATCCATGCCTCAACCTAGCCTGGATCGTCCGCGAAGCCCATAGCGCCGATCGGGGCATTGCGGGTCCGTCCTGACCCCGCGGAAGCCGGAATCCTCTATTTCCTCCTGACCAGTACGACCTGGTTCCAGAGGCCGCCGGCGCCGCCGCTGTCGATGACTTTGACGGCCAGGAGATGCGGGCCCGGCGTGGTGTTTTCCGGGAGCATCACGGTAAAGGGCTGTTGCCAGAGCACGCCGGGGTCGCCCTCGTGCTGGCCGCCGATGAGGTCGCCATCCAGATAGACCCAGGCCCGTTCATCGGCGCCGGCGAAGTGAATGCCGATGCCGAGGGTATCATCCGGCAGGACGATGCGGAGCCGGTACCAGCCGGCGCCGTCGAGGTTGGGGAAGCCCTGGTCCTCCCAGAATCTGCCGGCCTCGATGTCCTTCCACGGGGCGTCATCGAAGTCGGGCCTATGCCAGCCGGCGGTTTCGCCTTCGGCCTGGGGGTCCGGGGCGAACCTCCACAGGGTGAGGGTCTGGATCCGGTCGTAGTCGGCCTCCAGCCGGAGGCGGGCTTCCTCGAGGCGCCAGGCGCTGTCGAGGCTGTTGTTGAAGTGGTCGCTCATGCGCAAGGTGTAGCGGGACAGGATGCGGTCAGCGGTCAGGTCTTCCATGGTCTGGGTGAGAGCGGCCACCGTGGCTTTGGCTTTCTGGTAGCCGGGTTCGGTCGGGGCGCGGAAGTAGCTGTCGGCCGCGTCCAGGGCGCTGGACCAGTCCTGGACATAGCCAAGGAAGCGTGTCCAGGCGTTGACGGCCAGGGCGGCCCGGCGGTCGTTCTGGACGGCCAGGGCACCGGCCGCGAGCAGCTCCTGCAGGCGCTGCAAGTCCGGCGCCGGCAAGGCCGGGTAGCGGCTGAAACCGAACCGGCGCTGGTTGGCGGGGTTGCAGAGTCCCTGCCAGAGCAGGTCATGGGCCTGCTGCAGGTCGGTGGCGGCGGCGCCGTAGAGGCTGCTGAAATAGTCTCTCTTGAGGGCTTCCTCATCGAACCATGGGTTCCATGCCAGCCGTGCGCCCAGGTACATCAGGTAGCCGTCGATGCCGCCCCAGGTTTCGCTGCATTCCTGGTTGCTGCCCTGGATGCCGGCCAGATTGAGCATCCGGAACATGCCGATCAGGGTGTTCTCATCGTTGAAGGTGTAGCGCGGATTGAGGTAGTGATACGAGTAGACCACCACATTGCCGCCGGTCAGCTCGCTCCAGCGCGTGATATCCTCGAAGCAGGTTGATTCCCAGGGGGCGCGGCGCGGGTCGCCGTCGGAGTAGTAGCAGTACATGATTCGGACACCGGGGGCGGGTTTCACCCGAACCGGGGGTTGGCGGCTGATCTGGTAGGCATAGGTCCATACCCCGCGATCCGGCCGCGTTCTCCGGATTTCGGCGCAGACCTGATTGGCCAGGTTGATGTTGTTTTCGCTGGCCGACATCAGGTTGCTGCCGCTCGGGTTGAGGGCCAGGCAGGCCGGACACTGGCACCAGAGCCGGGCGCCGTCTTCCTGAAACAGCGGGAAGTAGGTCTGGTCAGGGTGGCGGGTGAAGTACTCATCGGCCAGTCGGCCCAGTTCCCGGATCAGGTCCGGGTTGGTGGTGCAGAGCTGGGCCCGTTCATGGCGCCACTGGCCGGTGGCGCGGTCAAAGCAAAAGAACTCCGGGTGGTCTGCAAAGTACTGCCGGGGCGGAATCAGCTTGTGGAAGTTGTGCCCGGCGTCTTCCATCAGCCAGAGGCAGCCGCCGCGGCGCTGGTAGAACGGGATGATCGCGGCGCGGTCACGGATGCGCTCCAACTCGACGTTGTAGCGGTTCTTGACGGCCCAGTCCGCCATATCCCAGAGGTGCCGGGCGGAGTCGCGGGGGCCATCGGGGTCGGTCCTTATCATTGCACTTAGCCTGGATCATCCGCGAAGCGCGGATGCTTCGCTCACAATCCACTTGCGCCGCACTGCGACGCGGCGCA
>JAAYZO010000147.1 GCA_012514865.1 Lentisphaerota bacterium
CCCGAGCTGGACGACACGCAGACGCCGGCCTTTGTCATGCGTGAGCCCTTCTGGTACGACCTCTTCGACGGCGACCTGGCGGCGCGCTGCCGTGCCAACGGCAACCGCATGGACCTCCAGGAGCGCCACGGCGGCAAGATCCGCTTCGGCGGCGGGCTGTTCGTCCACACCTTCTACCGTCTGATCTCGCCCGAGGAGTTCTTCGGGGAGCACCCGGAGTACTTCAGCGAGATCGACGGCCGGCGTGTCCACGAGCGCGCCCAGCTCTGCCTGAGCAACCCGGACGTGGTGCGTCTCTGCACCGAGCGCGTCCTGGAGCGCATCCGCAAGGACCCCGGGGCGCGCCTGTACAGCCTCAGCCAGAATGACTGGGCCGGGTACTGCACCTGCGCGGCCTGCCGCGCCATCGACGAGCGCGAGGGCAGCCCCGCCGGCAGCCTCATCCACTTCGTCAACCAGGTCGCCGAGGCCGTCGAGAAGGAGTTCCCCGACGTCTGGATCGAGACCCTGGCCTACCAGTACACGCGCACCCCGCCGAAGACGATCCGGCCACGACACAACGTCGTTCCGCGCCTGTGCACCATCGAGTGCGACTTCTCGCTGCCCCTCGACGTCAGCCCCTACCCCCAGAACCGCAAGTTCGTCGAGGACATCCGCGGCTGGAGCGCCATGACCGACAAGCTCTACGTCTGGGACTACACGACCAACTTCGCCCACTACATCGGGCCGCACCCGAACTTCGCCTCGCTGCAGGGCAACGCCCGCTTCTTCCGCGATAACCACGTCGTCGGGCTCTTCGAACAGGGCGCCTATCAGGGCTACCACGCCGAGTTCGCCGAGCTGCGCGGCTGGGTCCTGGCCAAGCTGCTCTGGAACCCGGATCAGGATGTCGAGGCGCTCTACCGCGACTTCTTCGCGGGCTACTACGGCGCCGCGGCGCCGCTGGTGCGCGCCTACTTCGACGACCTCCAGCGCCTCACGGCGCCGCCGGAGGTCGCGCTGACGATCTGGATGCCGCCGACCTCGGCCTTCTACCCGGCCGGGTTCTTCGAGGCGGCCCTGGAGACCTGGCGGCAGGCCGAGGCGGCGGTCCAGGGCGACCCGGTGCGGCTCTCTAACGTGCGCATGGGCGCGCTGCCGGTGCTCTATGCGCTCCTGTGCCGGGCCCCGACCGAGGCGGCGCCGCTGCGCTACGCCGACGGCCGCTACACCCCCGCCGCCGCCGACGACGGCATCGCCGCCCTGGCGCGCGAGTTCCTCACGCGTTTCGGCGAGGGCCGGCGCATCCGCATCGCCGAGAGCGCCGAGCGCGAGGCCGCCTTCCTGAGCCTCTGGCGCGGCCGCGTCGAGGGCTTCGCCACGACGCCCCTGCGCGGCGGCGGCTGGACGGCCGCGGTCTGCCCGGACCTCGGCGGACGCGTCAGCGAACTCGCCGGCGAGGGCCTCGCGAACGTCGTCGATCCGCGCCTCGGCATCGACGTCATCCCGGCCGGCGGCGATCTCTGGAATGCCTCGACGCAGGCCTTCCGGATGCAGGACCTCGAGCCGGGCGTGGCCGTGCAGGTGTCCGCCGGCCGCGACGACAGCCTGGTGCGGTCGATCCGCCTGGACCCGGCCGGCCTGCATCTGGACGCCACGCACAAGGCCCCCGGCGGCACCGCCCCGACGCCGCCGGCCGTCCTGCGCCTCGGCCTCGCGCTCGGCGATGCGCGGGCGCTGTGCCTGCGTGTCGGCCAGGGCCCCTGGGAGACGGTCATGCCGGCGGCCGACGAGGCCATGGTCCTGCGTTCATTCGCCCAGCCGGCGACCCCGCCCGGAACCCTGACCCTCGCCTCGCCGTTCACCGGTCGCGCCATTGAGGTCGACCTCGGCGAGGCTGTCCTCGAGACGGTCATGGTGCTCTGCGACATTCGCCAGGAGCGCCTGCTGGTGCTGGCGGTGCCGGCCCGCGCCGTGCCGCCGAGCCGCGAGCCGGTCCGCGCCGGCTACGTGGTGCGGCCCCTGGCCGGCGTCACCGGCCTGCCGGTGCTGACGCCGCCAGCCAGCCACACGGCCGACCGGGTCGTCATCGAGGACTGCCTGGTGACCCTCGGCCGCTACGGCGTCTGGGGCGAGCACGTCGCCGATCCCCTGGCCGAGGACGGCCGCGCTGCCAAGCTCATCGGCAATCACTACGAGTGGTGCCTGCAATGGCGCATCGACCCGCAGTGGTTCGAGCCCGGCACGCCGTACGCCCTGCGCGTCCGCCTCCGCGTCGAGCCCAGCGGTCAGCCGGGGAAGGCCTTCTGGGCGGGTATCTACGACACGCTGCGCCGGCGCGGTTTCGGCCAGATCGACCGCACCGTCGACCAGGTCGGCGAGGGCTACCAGTGGTACGAGGTCGGCACCTGGGTACCCGAGGCCGGGCAGTACCTCTGGGTCGGCCCCGGCCAGTTCGATGCGGCAAAGGGCCCCGCGACCTCGGCAGTCAAGGCCGTCTACGTCGACCGCTTCGAGCTGCGCCGTTCCCCCTGACCGTGCCGCGCCGCCATCACGGTGCGGGGTTGCGCTTGCCGGTGAGCCGCCGCAGGGTGATCCGGTAGACCGCTGTCATGGCGGTCATGGCGGCGTTGCAGGCGTATCCGGGGAAGCCGCAATGCTCTAGGAGCAGGTCGAGGCCGCGGGCCTTGTCCGCGCCCTGCACCTCTTCGGCAAGCCCGAAGCCGATCAGGCTCTCGTAGAGGGTGGTGATGCCGTCGTGGACCTCGATGAAGCCGTGGCAGAGGTCGGCCTCGACGCAGACCCGCGGGTCCCGTGCGATGAGGTCGTGCTTGAGGCCGCCGCGGGCGCCGTGGATGTAGATCAGCACGGTGCCGTCAACGACCTCGAACCCGAACGACAGCGGCACGACATAGGGTCCATCCTCGCCGTTCAGGCCGAGACGGATCGTGTCGCAGCGCTTCAGGATGTCGACCATGGTCTCGATGTCGGTGATCTGGCGGTCGCGTC
>JAAYZO010000148.1 GCA_012514865.1 Lentisphaerota bacterium
CCTACCAGGATGCCCTCGCCGGCCGGCCCGGATTCGCCGACGTGCTCCTCTGGAACGACCGCGGCGAACTCACCGAGTCCTGCCTGGCCAACCTCGTCGTCGAACTCGACGGCGCCTGGGTGACCCCGCCGCTGCGCTGCGGCCTGCTCCCCGGCACCTGCCGCGCCGAGCTCCTCGCCGCCGGCCAGATCCGCGAACGCGTCGTGCGCGTCGCCGACCTGCCGCGCTGCACCCGCGTCCGCCTGGCGAACTCGGTGCGCGGCCTCTGGGATGTCGAGGTCGTCGCGGCGCCGGACGAGCAGCCCTGACCCAGTCCGACGCCAGGGCTGATCGAAGATCGCGTCAGCGCTCACCTGGTCACCCTGAAGGGGTGCCAGATCGTAGCCGGGGGTCGCGCGAAAGCACGACCCCCGGAACCGCGAACCCACACACCACGCACCCTGAAGGGGTGCCAGAACCGGACTCTCAAACAGCCCCGGTCCGACAGCGCCCTGCGGACTCCCGCTGCGGCGCCCTCGTAGGAGACATCGCGTCGTTGTGCTGTCGATGCCGTTGCGGCTCGTGGACGCGTTCGCGTCTGTGGACACTCGCGCTCCAGGAAGGCGGCCCGGGCGATGGCTGCGGCCCGCGTCGCCCTCCGTTCCGGCTACCGCCCGGCCGCGGCCAGGGCCTGCTCCAGGTCGTCGATGAGGTCCTCAGACGCCTCCAGCCCGGCCGACAGGCGCACCAGGCCGTCGCTGATGCCGCGGGCCAGGCGCTCGGGACGCGGCACGGCGGCGTGCGACATGGTCGTCGGGTAGGAGAGGATCGTCTCGATGCCGCCCAGGCTGACGCCCACCAGGGGCAGACGCACCGCCTTGAGGAAGGCCACCGCGCTGGGTCCATCGGCCAGCTCGAACGAGACCACCGCGCCGGCGCCGTCGGCCTGGCGGGCGTGGACCTCGTGGCCGGGATGCGCCGCCAGCCCCGGGTAGTAGACGCGCCGGACCTCCCGGCGCCCGGACAGCCAGGCGGCGAGACTGGCGGCGGTGGCCTGCTGGGCCTCGAGCCGCACGGCCAGGGTCCGCAGACCGCGCTGGGCCAGCCACGAGTCCTGCGGACCCAGGATGGCGCCGAAGGCATTCTGGATGAAGCGGAGGCGCTTGCCGACCGCGGCCTCGCGGGCCACGGCCAGCCCGGCAATCACGTCGCTGTGGCCGCTGAGGAACTTGGTGGCGCTGTGCACGACGAGGTCGAAGCCGAGCTCGAGCGGCCGCTGCAGGTGGGGCGTCATGAAGGTGTTGTCGGCGATCGCCAGCAGGCCGTGCTCGTGGGCGATGGCGGCCATGGCGGCGAGGTCGGTGATCTGCAGGAGCGGGTTGGCGGGCGTCTCGACGAAGAGGCCGCGCGTGCTGGGCCGGACGGCCCGGCGCACCGCCTCGGGGTCGGTGGTGTCGACGAATTCCGCCTCGAGCTTCCAGGTGCGGAACAGGGTCGTCAGGACGCGGTAGGTGCCGCCGTAGACATCGCGGCCGACGAGGAGGTGATCGCCCGGCTCGAAGAGCATCAGCGACGAGGCGATGGCGGCCATGCCGGAGGCGAAGGCCAGCCCGCGCGTGCCGCCCTCGAGACCGGCGATGGCATGCTCGAGCGCCTCGCGCGTCGGGTTGTCGCTGCGGCCGTAGTCGTAGGCGCCGAGGTGTTCCGGGTCGTCCTGGTGGTAGGTCGAGACCTGGTAGATCGGCATCGACGAGGCGCCGGTGCGCGGGTCGCGGTCCTTGCCGGTGTGGATGAGGCGGGTGCGGCGGTTCATAGGACGGCCTCCAGGTCGCGGATCAGATCGTCGGGGTCCTCGATGCCGACCGAGAGCCGGAGCAGGCGGTCGTTGATGCCGACGCGCTGGCACAGCGCCGTGGGCAGGTCGGCGTGCGTCTGCCGGAGCGGGTAGGTGATGAGCGACTCGACGCCGCCCAGGCTCTCGGCGAAGATGAAGACGCGCACGCCCGCGAGGATGGCCGGCACGCGTGACGGATCGGCGACCTCGAAGGCGACCATGCCGCCGGCGCCCGAGTGCTCGCGGGCGAGGAGGGCATGGCCCGGATGCGTGTCGAGACCCGGGTAGTACACCCGACGCACCCGCGGATGCCCCGCCAGCCAGGCGGCGAGGCGCTGGGCGTTGGACTGCTGGCGGTCCAGACGCAGCGCCAGCGTCTTCAGACCCCGCAGCACCAGCCACGAGTCCTGCGGGCCGAGGATCGCACCGGCGGCATTCTGCAGGAAGCCGACGCGCTCGGCCAGGGCCGGCGTCGCCGCCACCACGGCCCCGGCGACGACGTCGTTGTGCCCGGCCAGGTACTTGGTGGCGCTGTAGAGCACCAGGTCGGCGCCCTGCTCGAGCGGGCGCTGGAGCCAGGCGGTGAGGAAGGTATTGTCGACGATGAAGAGCAGCCCGCGCTCGCGGGCGATGGCGGTCAGGGCGCGCAGGTCGGCCACGCGCAGGATCGGGTTGGTCGGCGATTCGACCAGCAGGCCGCGCACGGCCGGGTCGGCGCAGGCCGCCGCAACCGCCTGGGCGTCGGAGGTGTCCACGAAGACCGCCTCGATGCCCAGGGGACGGTAGATCCGCTCGAACAGGCGGTAGGTGCCGCCGTAGAGATCCTCGGTCACGACCACCCGGTCGCCCGGCGCGAAGAGCCGTATGACCGCGTCAAGGGCCGCCAGGCCGGAGGCAAAGGCGAAGCCGCGACAGCCGCCGTCGAGACCCGCCAGGGCCTCCTCGAGGGCCAGACGCGTCGGATTCGACGTCCTCGAGTAGTCGAAACCGGTGCTCTGACCCAGGGCCGGGTGCCCGAACGACGCCGTCTGGTAAATCGGCATCGAGAGCGCCCCCGTCGACGGGTCGCGACGCGTCCCCGCCTGGGCCAGCCGTGTGGATCGATCAAGGCTCAGCGTTAGATCGGTCATGCGCGTCGTGCCTCCAGCATAAGGGACCCCCAGCGACAGAAGAGACTCCAGCCCGCTGACGACGCGGACTCCGCGCCTTCCCCGGGCGTCCCGGGCGTCCCCGGCGTCCCCGGCGTCCCCGGGGGAGCTTATTTCGTTATCTATCGAGACCTGTCGAGATCTACCGAAACCTAGCGAGATTTATCGAGACTTATCGAGACTTATCGAATGTCGTTGCAGGTCGCCGCGCGTTGTCCTATCCTGGTGTCCCCGGGCGACAGTCCCGGGAAGATGACGCCGCCGGGCCTTCCCTGCAAGGCCATCCGGCGGCGCGCCAGGGCTGGCCGACGATCGCGTCAGCGCTCACCCGGTCACCCTGAAGGGGTGCCAGATCGTAGCCGGGGGTCGCGCGAGAGCACGACCCCCGGAACCGCCAATCCACGAACCACGCACCCTGAAGGGAGTGCCAGAACCGGACCTCCAGACAGCCCCGTCGGCCTGACTCCTCAGGCCCAGCCGAGGGCGCGGCGGCGCTCCTTCAGGTCCGCCACGATCCGCCGGGCCAGTCCGGCGGGATCCGGGTCGACCACCATCACCGAGCCCAGGGGCGCCGCAGTCGACTCGTAGAGGAACCGGCTGACCGCCGGCGCGCCCTGGACCGGCGGATACACGCAGTGGTAGGAGTTCAGCCCGAGCAGCCGGAAACCGAGGGCCGATCCGAGGCCCTTCTCGTTCGACCACTCGGGGCTGACAAAGGCCAGTGGCAGAACACGGAACGGCTGCCCCGTGGCATCCGCGATGCCGCGGAAGAACCCCGAGGCGCGGGCGTTGTCGAGGCACTCGCCCATATGCCACACCGGCGGGAGCGTCCAGGGCTCCAGCCAGGCCGCCAGGCCGGCGCCGCATCGGGCGGCGGCCGACGGGTGGCAGTACCCGAGCTTGAGCAGCGGGAAGGACGCGCAGCCGTTGGTGAAGACCAGCACGCCCTCCTGCAGCAGGTGATCCGCCACGGTCACGATCGCCTTCTCGTAGACCAGGCGCGGGTTGTTGCACCCGACCAGATTGACGATGCCGAGGATTCGGCCGTCGCGCAGGGCCTCGACCAGGGGCGCCAGGCCGCCGAGCTGCGCGCTGACATTCTCCAGCGAGAAGCCGATCTGCGCCTCGGCGGCGTCGGGGGGTATGAAGACCGGCACGTCGCGGCGCCCGGCGTAGCTCTCGATGGCACGCAGCAGGATGCGCCGGGCCAGGTCGCCGATGGCGTGGAGATTGCCATGGTCGTGGTCGAGACCGAAGTGCTCCGCGCCCGGCAGGCGCGCCGAGTCGCTGGTGGTGACGACGGCGGTCCGGAAGCAGCGCGCGACCTCCATGATCGACGGGAAGACATCCTGCACATCGGCCACCCAGAGGTCCAGCGCGCCGGTGCCCATCACCAGTTCCGCGCCGACCGCGTTGGACAGGGGTATGACGCCGTGGGTGCGGTACATGCCTGACAGTCCGGAGCAGCAGATGCCGTAGAACTCGATGCCGGCCGCCCCGGCGGCGCGGGCGCGCTCGGCGAACTCGGGGCTGCGCCCCAGGCGGAGGATCTCCCCGACCAGGACCGGCGAGTGGCCGTGCACGGCGATGTTGACGGTGCCCGTCTTCAGCGCCCCGAGGTTGCTCTTGAGCGTGCCCCGCTGCGGCAGGCCGTAGAGGCAGTCCATGGCAATGGCCGAACCCGCCACGCTGGACCAGGCGAAGGCCAGGCCGCAGCGCAGGAGCTGGCGCATGACGTTCTCCCAGTCACCATCCGTGCCGGTGGTGGTGCGATGCAGCGCCTCGAAGACCTCATGGCTGGCGCCGATCGGGAGGATGTCCAGCTCACGCCAGACCCGCAGACGCTCCGGCGTGGCCAGCGCCTGCAGCGTCCGGTGCGGCGCCGGGACGGTCCGCGACAGGTCCTCAAGCAGCGCATCGGCCACCAGGCCGGCCAGCGCCTTGACCGAGCGGCCCGCGGCATCGATGCCCAGCGCCGCCGCCGTCTTGCGGACCTTCTCCTCGCCGAGAACCGGAAGGTCCAGACGACCCTCGCCCGCGGCCTTCAACGCCAGCATGACCTCGCGGCCGCGCGCCCCGTGCGCCGCCACGCCCGCCGCTACCCAGCGCAGCAGGTTGCGGGCGGCAATCAGATCGGCGTCGGCACCGCAGACCCCGCGCGGGCTCTTGCGCGTGATCTTGCAGGGGCCCATGTTGCAGTTCTTGCAGCAGACCCCCGCCAGGCCGAAGGCGCAGTGCGGCTTCTGGGCATCGAAACGATCAAAGCAGGTCTCGCAGCCGATCTCACGGAAGCGCTGAAGCATGGCCTTGACCGCGGGGTCGGGGGTCTCGCGCAGGACGTCGTCACGCGACGCGAACGTGCGGCGGTACGCCGCCACGGCCTCGGCATAGTCGGGGCCATCGCCGCTGTGGCTGTGGCCCGCGCCCGGCGCGTGGCCGTGACCATGCCCATGCCCATGCGCCGGCGCGTGGCTGTGGTCATGGGCGTGGCCGTGCGGATGCGCGTGGCTGTGGTCATGGCCTCGCCCATGCGGATGCGCGTGGCCATGGCCGTGCTCGTGCCAGTGCGTGTGATCGTGATCGGGCGTGTGTGTCGGGTCGCTCATGGCAACGGCTCCTGCAGATCAGATGCTCCACTCCGGCCGGGCGGCCGCGGGCTCGAGGGCATCGGCGATGTCCTCGCGCAGGGCGGCGTACTCGGCCGAGTCGCGTTGGCGCGGGTGTGTCAGGGTCGGGACGAACTCGCCTCGGATCGTCCCCGGGCGGCTCGACAGGACCAGAATGCGGTCCGCCAGGACGATGGCCTCGTCGAGGTCGTGCGTCACCAGCAGGATCGTCGCCTGGAGACGCTGGCGCAGCCGCAGGAGTTCGCCCTGCATGGCGGCGCGGGTCGGGGCGTCCAGGGCGCTGAAGGGCTCGTCCAGGAAGAGCACGTCCGGCTCCACCGCCAGGGCGCGGGCCACCGCCACGCGCTGCTGCATGCCGCCGGAGAGCTGGCGGGGGTGGTGCTCGGCGAAGGGCAGAAGCTCCACCAGGCGCAGGCAGGCATCCACCCGCTCCTGCCGCCGCGCCTTCGTCCAGCCGAGGCTCTCAAGGCCCAGCTCGACATTGCCACGGACCGTCCGCCACGGCAGCAGGCCGCCCTGCTGGAAGACCGTGATGCGGCGCGGCGACGGGCCGCGGACACGCTCGCCGCCGATGCGGATCGTACCGGCGTCCGGGGCGTCGAAGCCGGCCGCCAGGTTCAGCAGGGTGGTCTTGCCGCAGCCCGAGGGGCCCAGCAGCGCGACCATCTCGCCGCGCTCCACCCGCAGCGACACCCCGGCGAGGACCGTCATGCGTTCCCCCGCCGGCGAACGGTAGGTCTTGGCAACCTTGGCGACCTCAATCATGGGCACCCCCACCCGTGGCGTGGTCGCCCCAGCGGCGGCCCACCCAGCGTTCGAAGACCGTGATCAGGCGGTCGAGCAGCAGCCCGAGCACCCCGATGACCGCGATCCCCGCCAGCACCACGTCGGTGCGGAGGTTGTTGCGGCCGTCGATGATCAGAAAGCCGAGGCCGGACTGCGCCCCGACCATCTCCCCGGCCACCAGGAAGACCCAGGCCGAGCCCAGCGCAATGTGCAGACTCACGGCAATCGCCGGAAAGGCCGCCGGGAAGATCACCGCCGACGTCAGCCGCGGCTGACGGATGCCGAAGTTGCGCGCCACCTTCAGCAACAGCGGATCGGTCGCGCGCACGGCCGCCACCGTCGACAGCAGCACCGGGAAGAACGAGGCAATGAAGATGATGACGACCGCCGGCAGGTTGCCGATGCCGAAGAAGAGCACGATCAGGGGGAACCAGGCGATCGGCGAGACCGGCCGGAGGAGCTGCGCGACCGGGTTGACCAGCCCCCACGCCACCGGCAGACGCCCGAGCACCAGCCCGAGGCCAATCCCGGCGCCGGCCGCGCTGAGGTAGCCGGCCGCAAAGCGCAGCAGGCTGACCGCGATGCTCGTGAGAAGAGAACCATCCGCCCACAGCTCGCCCAGCGCCGCTGCCACCGCACCCGGCGACGGCAGCAGCGAGCGCTCGAACGCGCCGAACCGCGCCACGGCCTCCCAGAGCAGGATCAGCAGCAGCGGCCCGGCGGCCGTCAGGAGCACCTGGCGATAGAGGCGGGGTGTGGTCATCGTGGCACCGGCTCGAGCAGGCGGTTGTCGATCAGGTCCTCATACGACGGCGGATTCACGGTCAGCGTCAGGTCGCGCATGTAGCCGATCAGGCGCTCGTACTCCGGACGCTTCACACCGAGGTCGGCGTAGGAGATCCAGGTCAACGACAGATCCAGGACCGGCTCGGGGACCTTCAGGTACTTCCGGCCGGCCTCGCGGGCGGCGGTGTCCTCGTGCTCGAGCGCATGCGCTGCCTTGAGGTAGGCCGCCGTCAGTTCCCGCGCCTGGGCCGGCTGCTGCTCGATGAAGGCGGCGCGCAGGGTGAAGGCGCAGCAGAACGAGTCCTCCCAGATCTCCTCGGATTGGTACAGGACGCGGCCCTTGCCCAACGCCACCGCCTTGGCCCCGAACGGCTCCGCCACCACGTAGCCGCTGAGGCGCTTCTCCGCCAGAGCCGCCGGCATCTCCGGCGGCGGCAGCTCGACAATCCTGACGTCCGACAGGCCCAGGCCGCCCTTCTTCAGCGCCAGGTCGAGCAGGATGTAGTGCGCCGAGATGCGGCTGGGTATGGCGACGGTCTTGCCCTTGAGGGCCGCGACATCCTTAATCGCCGGGTCGACTACGACGACATTGCCGTCACGGTGCCCCAACGCGACGACGCGGATCGGGATGCCGTTCTCCCGCGCCTTGACTGCAAGCGGAAAGAGCACCGAGGCGCCGTCGACCTTGCCGGCATTCAGAGCCTCGACCAGCTCCACCCACGAACCGAAACGGACCAGCTCGAGCCTCGTGTCGGCGAACTGACCGCCGAAGAGTTCCTGCGCTGCATAGAGCGGATAGGCGTGCGTGATCGGCAGATAGGCAATCCTGACCGCCACCGGACGCTCGGCCGCCACCGCCGTGATCGCCAACACCAGGACCAGCAGGGCCGGAAGGATACGCGTGAATCGCATGGCTGCTCTCCTTAATTAAGGAAGGTGTCGTGAGGCCCCCCGCCGGATCGCCGGCGGAAGGCAGTGCCGTTCAGAACGTCAGGGTGCTCTGGAGGTAGTAGTAGACCGCGTTGTCGCCGGCGCCGGTGTCGGAGAGGTACTGCCCGGCGAGGAAGGTCGACGCGCCGGCATGGAGCTTGAGGTTCTTGCTGACGGCATAGTCCAGGACGAGGTCGACCTCCTGCCCGAGCTGGCTGCTGGCCCGCGCGTCGCGGACGTCCTGGCCGCCCGGCGTCGTGCGCCGCACCGGCGTGACGCCGTTGGCCCGGTAGGCGTAGTCCGCCGTGTCGTCCAGCCAGAAGGCGTTGTACTCGAGCGTCACGGCGAGCTTCGCCGTGGGATGGACCTTGAAGCTCAGGCGCGGGTTGTGGATGTTGGACAGCCCGACGATGTCCTGCCGGCCGTACCAGGCGTGGCTCGTGGGGTAGGGCGTCCGGAAGGTCGCCGAGTCGCCGTCGGTGCGGTCGCCGTCGCCGCTGGCGTAGTCGTAGCTCAGGCCGATCCGGGGCCGCCACGGGGCATCATGGAAGGTGTACCCCAGGGCGGCATGCAACGCCACGGCGGCAATGTCCACCTCGGCGGTGCCCTGATGCCGGTCGCCGAACTGGAAGGCCGCCTCGCCCTTGTAGTCCCACGGGCTGCCCTTCGCCAACCTCGACACGATCCGCGTGCCGACCGTCGTGTATTGGCCCTCGAGAGGGCCGCTGTCGCTGTCCAGATGGAAGCCGTAGAGATCGATGACGTGGTTCGGCACCTGCTGGCTCGAGAGGTAGAGGCCGGTCACGGACTCGTCGTCCTTGTGCTCGTCGAACTCACCGCGCTCGATCGTCACCACGCTCGCCCAGAAGGCCTCGGCCCACCAGGCGTCCTGCTGAAGCCGCAGCTTGACCCCGTCGAACGACCGGCCGACGTTGCCCCAGGCGGAGTCGGCAAGGAAGCGGCCGTCGCCATACTGGAAGATCTGCCGGCCTAGCGACAGGCCCACCGGGAATTCCTGGTAGTTCGCCAGCTCGACGTAGCCCTGGCGCAGGTCGAACTCGGCGTTGCCGCCGGCGCCGTTGACGTTCGGCTCACGGCCGCGCTCGGACCAGGTCTCGCGCGAGTCCTGACCCTGGGCGTACAGCTTGATCCACGGCACCGGCCGCAATGCCAGGCCGATCCGGAAACGGCTCAGCAGGGCGTCGGTGTCCGCCGCGGCGTCGGCGTCGTCGTCGAAGTCGCTGTCGTTGTCGCGGTATTCCGCGGTCAGACGCCAGTCAATGTCAAAGACCACCCTGCCATCGGCGAAGCTGAGCGGGTTGTCAGCCGCTCGCGGCGGCGCCGCCACGGCTGGCGCCGGAGCGGCCGCCGCCGCCGGCGCGTCGGCGGCGATGGCGACCGCCGCGGTGACCGCGGCTGCGGCGAAAACTCGAAGGGTGCGCACGGTCTTCTTCTGCGTGATCATCGGAACAGACTCCTGCTCGAAATCCCTGTTGGGGGAGATGGGGTGGATCCAGAATACCGGGACGGGGCCAAAAATCAGCCGGCCGTGAACGCGCGCTCACAGGATGGCCGGAAGCGCGCGGCGTCGTCAACGCCGACTCACGGCCGGCATCGACACAGACATTGCCCCCACGGCTGTCCCGCCGCAGAACGCACCCCCCGGAGTGACCCCATACGCCCCCCGCCGACACGCTCCCCGGCGTCGGCTCGAGCCGCTGTTCTGGTCGTCGCTGTGTCCATGCTTTCCACTGCCCTTCAGCCTGAGTCAGGCCACTCCCTGACTCGCCCGACACCGCATACACTAGTATCTCAATCAACTTGGTCAAGATGCGGGGCGGAGAAAAAGAGATCCTCCGGCACGTGCGGACTTACCACCATGGAACGGGACTGACTCCCCAGAGTGGCACAGGCGTCTCGCCTGTGTCCGCGGCGTCGCCGCGCCCGGTCCCCGCCAGAGCCCGTGGATCGCTGCCAGCGAAGGACGCTCAAACCGGTTCACGACGACAGGTGGGACGCCGATCCGCCCGGGCAGGAACGAGATAGACCGCGTCGCCGGGGGCCACGGGGTCCGCATCGAACGCGTCGTGGGAGAGGTGGGCCTGCAGGGCACGCCGGAGCTCATCTACCAGCTCGACCTTCACGAACGGCCCGGCGGTGAGGACCCGCTGCACGGTGGCCGGCAGGGACGGCCCCGCCTGGGCGTGACGATGGATCCTGATCTCATGCGGCCGCACCAGGAGACGCACCGGGTCGCCGCCCGGGTCCACCAACGGCGCGTCGGCCGCGGTGCGGTCGGCGCGGTCGCCGTCGAAGTGTCCATGGAGGAGGTTGACCTCGCCGATGAAGCGCATGACGAACTCGGTGGCGGGGCGGTGGAAGACCTCGTCCGGCGTCCCGATCTGCTCGATGCGGCCCTCGTTCATCACCACCACCCGGTCGGCAACGTCGAGGGCCTCCTCCTGGTCGTGGGTGACGAAGACGCTGGTGACATGCAGACGGTCGTGCAGATCGCGCAGCCAGCGCCGCAGCTCGGCCCGCACCTTGGCGTCGAGAGCGCCGAAGGGCTCGTCGAGCAGGAGGACACTCGGCTCCACCGCCAGAGCGCGGGCCAGCGCGACGCGCTGGCGCTGGCCGCCGGAGAGCTGGTGCGGGTAGCGCTCCGCCGCCCCGTCGAGCTGGACCAGTCTCAGCAACGCCATCACCCGGTCGCGGATGGGGTTCCGGGTCGGCCGCTCGCGGCGCGGTTTGACGCGGAGTCCGAAGGCGACGTTCTCGAACGCCGTGAGGTGGCCGAAGAGGGCATAGTGCTGGAAGACGAAGCCGACGCCACGAGCGTTCACAGGGCGCCGGGTCACGTCGTCGTTCTGGAGGCGGATGGCGCCGCTGCCGGGATCGGCCTGCTCGAGCCCGGCAATGATACGCAGGAGGGTCGTCTTGCCCGACCCCGAGGGCCCGAGCAGTGCCACCAGCTCGCCGGTGTGGACGGTGAGCGTCACGTCGTCCAGCGCCCGGAAGGAGCCGAACGTCTTGCTGACTCCGGCGACATCGATACTCATGAGGCCGACTCTCCGGGCGCGGCGCTGCCGCCGCCCTCGGGCAGGGCACGGTGACGTGCCGTCTGCCATTCCATCACCGCCTTGACTGCCAGCGTCACCACGGCGCCGAGGGCCAGCAGCGATGCCAAGGCGAATGCCGCCGTGGTCTGGTAGTCGTTGTACATCACCTCGATATGCAACGGCAGGGTGTTCGTCTTGCCACGCACGTGGCCCGACACCACCGACACTGCGCCGAACTCGCCCACGGCCCGGGCATGGGTCAGGATGATGCCGTAGAGCAGCCCCCAGCGGATCGTCGGCAGGGTGACGCGACGGAAGGTCTGCCAGCCGCTGGCCCCCAGGGTGAGGGCAGACTGCTCGGCGTCGCTGCCCTGGGCCTGCATCAGCGGGATGAGCTCGCGGGCCACGAACGGCAGGGTGACGAACAGGGTGGCGATGACGATCCCCGGCGTGGCAAAGACCACGCGCAGATGGTGCGCCTGCAACCAGGGTCCGAGCCAGCCGCGCGACCCGAAAACGATAACCAGGGTCAGCCCCGCGATCACCGGCGACATGGCAAACGGCAGGTCGATCAAGGTGATGAGAAGGCCCTTGCCACGGAACTCGAACCTGGCAATGCACCAGGCCGCGGCAACACCGAAGAGGGTGTTGACCGGCACCACGATGGCGGCGGTCAGGACCGTCAGGGCGATCGCGGCCCGCGCATCGGGCTCGGCGAAGGCCGCGAGGTAGACCCCGAGGCCCTGACGCAGGGCGTAGAAGCCCAGCAGAGCCAGCGGCAGGAGAAGGAACAGCCCTAGGAACGCCATGGCGACGCCGATCAGCAGACGGCGCGCCAGCGCCCCCTCCGCGGTCGCGGCGACGGGACCGCGCCGAGACAGCGGAATCGGCGTGCATCGGCGGCTCTCAACCATGGTCGTCACCCTCGCTACCCCTGACAGCGGCGGCTCCACCCCTGGAGCAGGTTGATCGTCAGCAACAGCACAAAGGCCACGGCCAGCATGACGACGCCGATGGCCGCGGCGCCGGCGTAGTCGAACTGCTCGAGCCTGATGAGGACCAGCAGCGGCGCGATCTCGGTGCGGTAAGGCATGTTGCCGGCAATGAAGTAGACCGAACCGAACTCGCCCACCGCCCGGGCGAAGGCCATCGCGAAGCCGGTCAGCCAGGCGGGCAGAATCGCCGGCAGGATGACGCGACGGAAAGTCTGCCAGCGGCTGGCACCGAGGCTGGCCGCCGCTTCCTCGATCTCCCGATCCAGATCCTCCAGCGCCGGCTGCAGCGTGCGCACCACGAACGGCAGGCCGACGAGGGTCAGGGCGATGACGATCCCCGGGACGGCATAGGCGACCTTGAGACCCAGAAGCCCCAGCCAGCGGCCGACCCAGCCGTTGGGGGCATAGAGCGTCGTCAGGGCGATACCGGAGACCGCGGTCGGCAGGGCGAACGGCAGGTCGACCATCGCATCGAGGAGCCGCCGGCACGGGAAGCGGTAGCGCACCAGGACCCACGCCACCACCAGCCCGAACGCCGCGTTGAGACCCGCCGCCACGAGCGCGGCCGTGACGCTGAGCCGGTAGGCGGCCAGCACCCGGGGGTCGGTGACGGCCTGGCTCCAGAACTCGACCGCCGTCAGACGCGTCCCGGTGAACCACACCAGACCGCCCAGCGGGATCAGGAACAGCGTCGTCAGGTAGAACAGGGTGACGCCCATGCTCAGCCCGAAACCCGGCAGCGGGCTGTGCGCTCGGACGCGCCAGGCGGCGCTCGTCGTTCGATCGGGTTGGGTTCTGCTCATCGATGGCACTCCAGCCGCCCTGGGTGCCGGCGGCACCGGCCCTGCACCGACGCGTCGCGTCGGCCGTGGCCCGGCCGGTCGCCGCCGGTCGCGACCGGGTCAGCGCGGCCGGTAGATCCGGTCAAACGAGGCGCCGTCGTCGAAGTGATCGCGGTTGGCCTGAGCCCAGCCGCCGAACATCTCGTCGATGGTGAACAGCTCCAGCGCCGGGAACTGCCGCGCGTACCGCCGCGCGACATCGGCGTCGACCGGCCGGTAGTAGTGCCTCGCCGCCAACTCCTGCCCCGTCGGCGAATAGAGGTACTCGAGATAGGCCTGCGCCACCGCGCGCGTCCCCCGGCGGTCGACATTCCTGTCGACGACGGCGACGACCGGCTCGGTCCGGATGGCCAGCGGCGGCACGACGATCTGCACCCCGGCAGCGTCCAGGTCACGACTGCCGAGCAACGCCTCGTTCTCCCAGGTGATCAGCACGTCGCCCATCTGCCGCTGAATGAAGGTGTTGGTCGCCCCCCGGGCACCGCTGTCCAGAACCGGCACGTTGGCGAACACCGCCGCGGTGAACGCCCGGGCCTTCTCCTGGGCCGCCGCCACGGCCTCGGCCTGGGCCGCGTCCTTGAGCTTCTTCACGACCTCGGGTCCAAGCTCCTGGCGCAGGGCAAAACCCCATAGAGAAAGGTAGTTCCAGCGGGCGACACCCGACGTCTTGGGGTTCGGTGTGATGACCTGGACGTCGGCGCGGGCCAGATCGCTCCAGGTGCGAATGCCCTTCGGATTGCCCCGGCGCACCAGGAAGGCCAGCGTCGAGCTGTACGGGGCACTGCGATGCGGCAGCCTCTCCCGCCACGCCGCCGGCAGCAGCCCGGCATGGTCGGCAATGGCATCGACGTCCGCCGATAACGCCAGCGTCACCACGTCAGCCTCCAGCCCGTCTATGACCGCCCGCGCCTGCGCCGCCGAACCGCCGTGCGATTGCTGCACCCGCACCGTCTGCCCCGTCGTGGCCTTCCAGTGCTCCGCAAAGGCAGCATTGAACTGACGGTAGAGCTCGCGCGTCGGATCGTACGAGACGTTCAGAATCTCCACGCTCTGCCCTCGAAGCGCCGGAAGCACACCCCCCGCCAACCCCAGGAGAACTGCCCGAACTCCCGACATGATCGACCCCGCACGCATCGCTTGTCCCCTTTCTCGTCTGCCCGTGAGCCGACCCGGAAGAGCCCCCGGCACCGCCGGCCACAAATAAAACACGACTCTATAGGTATATGTTTTGCGGCGCGGCCGGCGCCGCGCCCTCTCCAGGGGGAATCTCAGATGCCGGAGCCGCCGCCAAAACCCCTCGCCTGGAACTCGTCCGGAGCGACCGGCGTACACCGCGTCAGGTCGGCCAGAGTCATCGCGTCAAGCCTCTGGGCGGCGTGATTCCTGGCCTCGAGGAAGACTCGGCGAAAACGGCACGAGGGCTCCTGGCTGCACGGCTCGTAGTGGGTCACACTGACGCAGCCGATAGGGGCCAGAACGCCGTCGAAGAAGCGCACGACCTGGCCCATGGTCACGGCCTCCGGCGGCACCGCCAGTTGGTACCCGCCATCGCGCCCGGCCACCGCCCGCACCCAGCCGCGCTCCCGCAGGTCAATCATGATCTGCTCAAGGAAGCGCCGTGGGATGCCATGCCCGGCCGCCAGACTCCGGATCGACAGCAACCCGCCGCGCTCGCGCTGCTCGGCCAGCGCCACCAAGGCCCGTAACGCATAGTCGGTCTTCCGCGACACACGCATGGCCATCCTCACATCCAACCGGGTCCACAGGGCCGACCGTTCTGATAGTCCTACCAATGTAGTCGTGTATAATCTCCTGCCAAGCCGTCCCACGCCAAACCTGGGGACCGCGCGTCAGCCAGCCGATACCGCTCCCGATAGCGATTCGGATGAGAGCAAGCCCCAGCCAGGGCGACAGGCCCCTGGTGCCGTCTCCGCCGATTCCCTGCCCGTTGCGGCTCGTGGGCGCGTTCGCGTCTGTGGCCACTTGCCCTCCAGAAAGGCGGCCTGGTCCAACGGCCCCTGGAGGGCGACAGGCCCCCGGTGACACCAACGGGAGATCGACGGCAGAGCCGTAAGTCTCCCCTAGAGCGGAGCTTCTGTCACTGGCAGGTAACGGCCAGTGACGAAAGATCCGTCAGATCTCGAAGGAGGGGGCGTGCCGGGCGGCGTTCTGGCGGTCCTGGTCGAGCAGGTCCTGCAGGGTCGTGCCGTCGTAGATCACGTTGACCGCATCCTGGACGCGCTGCCAGAGCGGCATGAAGACACAGCGGCCGTCGAGCGGGCAGCGCCGTTTGGCGTTGGGTGTCAGGCAGTCGACCGGCCCCACCGGCCCCTCCATGAAGCGCAGAATGCGGCCGACGGTCAGCTCCTTCGGCGGCACCGCCAGCAGGTACCCGCCCTCGTTGCCGCGCCGCGACTCGACGAAGCCGCCGCGCCGGAGCTGGTGCAGGATGGCGCCCAGGAACTTCGGCGGGATCGCCTGGGCCTCGGC
>JAAYZO010000149.1 GCA_012514865.1 Lentisphaerota bacterium
GCGCCGCGGTGCCGGCGCCACCGTCTACCTGAACTTCACCCTGCCGGCCTACGACCTCGGCACCCTCGACCTGGTCGAGCAGCTCACCCGCCGCGCCGGTATCGCCAGGGCGGTCCGCGTCGAGCCCGCCGCGGCGGGCGCCGAGCCGCCGCGCGCCTGGGAACGCCGCAGCTTCCAGCGCGGGCCGATCACGGTCCATGGCCTCATCCGCGACCACCGGCGCTGCCAGGACCAGGATCCCGTGCGGCTGCTCTTCACCGACCGCGCCCATGTCTACGCCAGCCGCACCGGCCAGTACCTCGGCGAGGCCGACGCCATCGAGACCGCTCTGCCACCGGGCGAGACCGCCCTCTACGCCTGCCTGCCCTACCGCGTCGAGGCCGTCGCCCTGACTGCGCCAGCCCGCCAGCCCGCCGGCAGCGACCTCGCCGTCGCCATCACGGTGCAGCCCGCCGCCGGCACCCCCGGTGACCACGTCCTCCATCTCGCCGTCGCGGACCCCGACGGCCGGCCGCGGCCCGACTACACCCGCAACCTCCTGGCCCCCGCCGGACGCCTGACGACGGTCCTGCCCCTCGCCGCCAACGACCCGCCCGGCACCTGGACCCTCCACGCCCGCGACGTCCTCACCGGCCAGACCGCCAGCGCCCGCGTCGAGGTCACACTCCCGCCGGGCGAGTAGGTCCACGGCGCCGTCCGTGGACCTCCCGGGCGCCGCGCCAAGGCGCCCGGGAGAGGTCGAGCCGACGCTCGGCGCTCCCAGGGAAGCGCCACTCGGCTCGTGGCGCCTGCCCCGTCCACCCTGTCCACCCTGTCCGCCCTGTCCACCCTGTCCACCCTGTCCACCCTGTCCACCCTGTCCACCCTGTCCGCCCTGTCCACCCTGTCCACCCTGTCCGCCCTGTCCACTCTCTCCCTCGGGCGCCGCCCGGCGGCGCCTCCACCCCGCGCCGCGGTTGTGGACAGCCCCGCGCGGGAATGCTAGATTGGTCGGTTTCTGGACAGGTGGTCCGCCGCCGGCCGTGCCGTGCCGGGCTGACGCCGATGGCGCCATTGGGGCCGCCGTGACGAACCTCGGTCGATGGGGGTGCATGATGAAAAGCCGCTGGGTACTCGCCGCGTTGGGTTCCGTGTTGCTGTTCGCCGCGGGCTGCCGCAAGGAGCGCGCCGCGGCGCCGATCCGGATCGGTGCGCTGTTTGCGGTCACCGGCCCGGCCTCCTTCCTCGGCGCTCCGGAGGAGAAGGCCGCGCGCATGCTGGTCGACCAGATCAACGCCGAGGGCGGCATCGGCGGCCGGCCGATCGAGCTGATCTGCAAAGACACCGCCGGCGATCCGGACAAGTGCGTCTCCTTCGCCCGTCAGCTCATCGACGAGGACCAGGTCGCCGCCATCATCGGGCCCTCGAACAGCGGCGAGACGATGAAGATCAAGGCCATCTGCGAAGAGGCCCGCGTGCCGCTGGTCTCGTGCGCCGCGGCCGAGGTCATCGTCAACCCGGTGGCACGCTATGTCTTCAAGACCCCGCAGAAGGACAGCCAGGCGGTCACCTGGATCTTCAACACCGCCAAGGCGCGCGGCCTGACCCGTATCGGCATCCTCACCGACAACACCGGCTTCGGCGCCGCCGGCAAGGAGCAGCTCGAGAGCCTGGCCGCCGTCCAGGGCATGGAGATCCTCGCCAGCGAGGTCTTTGACAAGAAGGCGACCGACCTCACCGACATCCTGACCAAGCTGAAGGGCCGCGAGGTCCAGGCCGTGGTCAACTGGTCGATCGTGCCGGCGCAGTCGATCGTGCCGCGCAACATGAAGCAGCTCGGCATGGATGTCCCGCTCTTCCAGAGCCACGGCTTCGGCAACATCAAGTACGTCGAACAGGCCGGCCAGGCCGCCGACGGCATCCTCTTCCCGGCCAGCCGCATCCTGGCCGTCGACAAACTCCCGGCCGAGCACCCGCAGAAGGCCGTCCTGATGGCCTTCAAGAAGGCCTACGAAGAACGCTGGCAGGAGCCCGTCAGCGCCTTCGGCGGCTATGCCTACGACGCGGTCATGCTCATCGCCGAGGCCATTCGCGCCAAGGGCGCCGAGCGCGACCAGATCCGCGATGGCCTCGAGGGCCTCACGGGCGTCGTCGGCACCACCGGCATCTTCAGCTTCACGCCCGAGGACCACAACGGCCTCGGACTCGACTGCTTCGAGATGCTGACGGTCAAGGACGGCCAGTTCGTCCTGCTCGAGCCCTGAGGAGAACCGGGTGTCGCAGTTCCTGCAGTACCTCCTCTCCGGGGTGACCGTCGGCAGCATCTACGCCATCGTGGCGATCGGGTTCAACCTGATCTACAGCACGACGGGCATCCTGAACTTCGCCCAGGGCGAGTTCGTGATGCTGGGCGGCATGACGGCGGTGACCCTATCGGCCTTCATGCCGCTGCCGGTGGCGCTGGTCCTGTCGGTGGCGGTGGTGGTCGTCTTCGGGGCGCTTCTGGAGCTGCTCTTCTTCCGTCATCTGCGTCGGCCGACGCCGTTGCAGATGCTGATCATCACTGTCGGCCTGGCGATCGTCATCCGCGAGGTGGCGGTGCATGTCTGGGACGAGCAGCCGCACCGCCTGGCCTTCTTCAGCGGCGACGAGTGCTCGTCGGTGGCGATCTTCGGCGCGGCCATCTCGCCGCAGGTCTTCTGGGTCCTCGGGACCCTCTGCCTGAGCGTCGTGCTCCTGCACCTCTTTCTGCACCACACCCTGACCGGACGGGCCATGCGCGCCTGCGCCTCCAACCCGGAGGCGGCGATGCTCGCCGGGATTGACGTGCGCCGGCTGCGCACGCTGGCCTTCATGATCAGCGCCGGCCTCGGCGCCCTCGGCGGCGCCGTCATCGCGCCGATCACCAGCGCCCAGTACGACCAGGGCACCGGCCTGGCCATCAAGGGCTTCGCCGCGGCTATCCTCGGCGGCTTCGGCGCCCCCGCCGCGGCGGTGCCCGCCGGGCTGCTCGTCGGCCTGGCCGAGGCCCTCAGCGTCGGCGTCGGCCTGCCCGCCGCCTACAAGGACGCCGCCGCCTTCGCCCTCCTGGTCATGGTCCTGATCCTCCGGCCGCATGGGCTCTTCGCCAACCGCGGCCACGCCAGCCTGGAGGAACGGGTATGAGCCGGCGCGGCAACCTCCTCGGCGTCGCCCTGCTCGCCCTCGCCGTCGTCGGCGTCCAGGTCCTCTGCCGCCTTGGCGGCCGGGAGTACTACCTGGTACAGTGGACCATGGCGGCCTACACCGCCGTGGTGGTCATGGGCCTCGGCCTGGTCATGGGCTACGCCGGACAGGTCTCCATGGGCCACGCCGCCTTCCTGGCCATCGGCGGCTACACCAGCGCCGTGCTGACCACCCTCGACCTGGCAGGCTGGGCCGACGCCGCCCCGGTCAGGCTCCTCGAGCGCCTCGGTGTCCTCGCCTGGCGCAGCCGCCTCTACGGCCAGGACGATATGCTCGCCTGCGTGCCCTGGGCCGCCTTCGCCGCGGCCCTCGTCCTCACCGCCGTCATCGCCTGGGGCGTCGGCTACCCGGCCTTGCGACTGCGCGGCCACTACCTGGCCATGGCCACCCTCGGCTTCGGCCTGATCGTCTACCAGGTCGTCCTCGGCAGCCGCTTCACCGGCTATGCCGACGGCATCTCGGCGGTGCCGGCCTGGCACCTCATCCCGGGGGTGACCGTCGGCGGCGCCGTCGCCGACCGCGTCGCCAACTACTACGTCGCCTGGGGCCTGGCCCTGCTTGTGCTGGTCCTCATCCTGAACCTCATCGACTCGCGCCTCGGGCGGGCCCTGCGGGCCATCCACGGCAGCGAGCGCGCCGCCCACGCCGCCGGCGTCGACATCGCCCGCTGCAAGCTCCTCGCCTTCGTGCTCAGCGCCCTGATCGCGGCCGCCGCCGGGTCGTTCCTGACGCACTACACCGGCGGCATCGGCCCCTCCGAGGCCGGCGTCATGCGGTCGGTGCGCTACGTCGCCCTGGTGGCCGTCGGCGGCGCCGCCCATGTCTGGGGCGGCCTGGTGCTCGGGGCGCTGCTGACCTTCCTCTCGCTGCGGGGGTGCTTCGGGACCTTCGACGACGCCGTCTTCGGCGTGGCGCTGATCGCCATCATGACCCTCTGTCCGAACGGCCCCCTGCCGCCGCTGTGGCGGGCCCTGCGGCGGCTCCCCGGCCGCCTGGCCCGGCGCGGGGCGAAACCCCGGGAGGGCGCCGATGTCGCTGCTGAGGGTTGAGCACCTGCACCGCTCGTTCGGCGGCCTGGCGGCGCTGAGCGACGTCACCTTCCAGGTGGCGACCGGCCGCATCAAGGCCGTCATCGGCCCCAATGGCGCCGGCAAGACGACCCTGTTCAACACCATCAGCGGCCTCATCCGCCCGAGTGCCGGCCAGATCCACTTCGACGGCACCGCCATTGCCGGCGCGGCGCCCTGCGCCATCGCCCGACTCGGCCTGGCGCGGACCTTCCAGAACCTCAACCTCTTCGGCAACATGAGTGTCATCGAGAATGTCATGGTCGGCCGGCACTGCCGCAGCCGCGCCGGGCTGCTCGGCGCCTGCCTGCGCCTGCCCGCCCAGCGCCGCGAAGAACGCGCCATCCGCGCCGCCGCCCTCGAGCACCTCGACGCCGTCGGCCTCGCCGACCGCGCCCACGACCCGGTCGGCGACCTGTCCTTCGGCCAACGCCGCATGGTCGAGCTGGCCCGAGCCCTCGCCAGCGAGCCGCGCCTGATCCTCCTCGACGAGCCCGCCAGCGGCCTGAACCCGCATGAGACCGACGACCTGGCCGGACGCATCCGGGCCCTCCGCGACGGTGGCCTGACCGTCCTGCTGGTCGAGCACGACATGTCGCTGGTCATGGATATCGCCGACGACATCCTCGTCCTGCACTACGGCCGGCCCATCGCCGAGGGCCCGCCGCAGGCGGTCCGTAACCACCCGGAGGTCCTGGCCGTCTACCTGGGAGGAGGTGCCGACGATGCTGCGGGTGCGTAACCTCCGGGCCGGCTACGGCAGCCTCGACGTCATCAAGGGCGTCAGTTTCCACGTCGCCGCCGGCGAGATCGTGGCCCTGATCGGCGCCAACGGCGCCGGCAAGACCTCACTCCTGCGCGCCCTCGTCGGGCTCCTGCCGCCCGCGGGCGGACGCGTCTGGATCGGCCACCGCGATACCACCGCCCTGCCGCCGTGGCAGGCCATCTCCACCGGCACCGTCCTCATCCCCGAGGGCCGTCAGCTCTTCGCCGATATGAGCGTCATGGATAACCTCATCCTCGGCGGCTTCCATAACCCCGACCGCGACCTGCAGATCGCCGAGATGCTCGAGCGCTTCCCGCGGCTGCGCGAACGCTCCCGACAGCTCGCCGGGACCCTCTCCGGCGGCGAACAGCAGATGCTCGCCCTCGCCCGCGGACTGGTCTCGCGACCCAGCCTCCTCCTCCTCGACGAGCCCTCGCTCGGGCTCGCTCCCCTGATCGTCCAGGAGGTCTTCGAGACCATCCGCGGCCTGAAGGACCTCGGCGTGACCGTCCTCATGGTCGAACAGAATGCCATCGGCGCCCTGCGCATCGCCGACCGCGGCTACGTCCTCGAGACCGGCGAGATCACCCTCGAGGGCGACAGCGCCGACCTCCTCGCCAATCCTGAAGTCAAACGCGCCTATCTGGGCAAAGGCTACCGGGAGGTCTGGGAATGACCGCCTTCGAACCCCAGCTCGAGGCCATGCGCGGCGAGGCCCTGCGGCAGGTCCAGCTCGAACGCCTGCAGGCCCTCCTGGCACGCCTCCGCCGTAACGTCCGCCGCAGCCGCGACCTGCTTGGCGCGGCCCGGGTCGAGAGCCTGTCCGACCTGAAGGCCCTCCCGATGACGACCCCCGAGGATCTCGTCGAGGCCTTCCCCTATGGCATGTTCGCCCTGCCCCTGCGCGAGGTCGTGCGCCTGCACTCGACCCTCGGCCCGGAGGGCCGCCGCCTGGTCGTCGGGCACACCCGCAACGACCTCCGCCACTGGGGCCGCCTGGCGGCACGCCAGCTCATCGCCGCCGGGGTCACCGCCAGCGACGTCATCCAGATCCGCTTCGACAGCGGCGCCTTCACGCCATCGCTCGGCTTCCTGCTCGGCGCCGAGATGATCGGCGCTTCGGTCATACCCGAGGACTCGCTGCACGTCGACGACCAGCTCGAGATCATGGGCAACTACCGCGCCACCGTCCTGATCACCACCCCGTCGAACGCCCGCGCCCTCGCCGCCGCCCTCGCCGCCAACGACCGCGACCCGCAGTCGCTGCCCCTGCGCACCCTCGTCCTCTCGCGACCGGTCGGACCCGCCGAACGCGAGGCCCTCGCCAGCGGCCTCATGGCCGCGGTGCGCTGCAGCTTCGGCATCGGCGAGGTCGTCGACCCCGGCATCGCCGTCGAATGCGAGTGCGGCCGCCTCCACGCCCACGAAGACCACTTCCTCGTCGAGGTCGACAACGGCGAGCTCGTGGTGACCACCCTGACGCGCGAGGCGATGCCGCTCCTGCGCTTCCGCACCCGCATCGCGGCACGCCTCGAGGAGCACCGCTGCGACTGCGGCCGCGCCGGCGTGACCATCCTGCCCGAGGCCCGCCTCGACGGCCGCCTGCGCGTCAACGAGGTGCCCCTCTACCGCCACCAGATCGCCGCGGTCCTCGACCGCACCCCGGCCGCGGGAAGGCCCTTCCGACTCGAGATCGAAGAGCGCCGCATCGTCCTCGACCTCGAGGTCTCCGCCGAGGTCTTCCGCGACGAGATGCGCGTCCTGGCTGACCTGCGCAACGACCTCCGCTCCGAATTCCTCAACCGCCTCGGCGTCGAGGCCGAAGTCCGCTACGTCTCGCCGCCGGCCTGAGGCCCGCCAGGAGCGGCACGGCCGTCTCGGCCGTGGCCGACCCGCCAAGAGTGGCACGGCCGTCTCGGCCGTGGCCGACTCGCCAAGAGTGGCACGGCCGTCTCGGCCGTGGCTGACTCGCCAAGAGTGGCACGGCCGTCTCGGCCGTGGCTGACTCGCCAAGAGTGGCACGGCCGTCTCGGCCGTGGCGGCGGCTGCCCCCAGCCGCCCCTGTAGCCCGCCCCGCCGCGAGGCGGTCCCGGGGCCGCGGGGACGCGGCCTTTCGCGCTCGGGACACGGACCGACACGGACGAACACGGACGAACACGGACGAACACGGACGGGCTCTACGGGCGCGGTGCCGGGCGACGGGCTCGGCGGGCGCGGTGCCGGGCGACGGGCTCTACGGGCGCGGTGCCGGGCGACGGGCCGCGGGCGCGGTGGCTTCCTGGGAGCGCCGAGCGTCGGCTCGGCTCCCTTCCGGGCGCCAGGGCGCCGGGCGGCAGGCGTTGAGCGTTGAGCGTTCTCTCCACCGGGCGTCGGGCCGCGGGCGTCGGGAGTCCGGCGTTCCGTTCCCGTCGTCCCCTGTCGAGCCCGACTCACTTCAGCGTTCCGCTTTCGGCGTTCGGTCCTCAGTGGGCCTGGGGCCATTTACGACCTATCTTAGTGGGTATCACCACCGGGCCGACGCATTCCGCCCGGCTGCCGAGGACGAACCGCGACTCATGCCAAAGACCACGCCATCGACCGCGCGGCAGCGCGCCGCCACCGCGCCCGAGGCCGCCGGGCGCCTGGATGCCTTCCGGCTGCGCCAGGCGCCGACGTACATCGCCCAAGGCGAGGAGGAGGCCGTCTTCGCGGCCGCCTTCACGGCACGGCTGCCGGTGCTCCTGAAGGGCCCCACCGGCTGCGGCAAGACCCGTTTCGTCGAGCACATGGCCTACCGCCTCGGGCTGCCGCTGATCACGGTGGCCTGCCATGAGGACCTCACCGCCGCCGATCTGGTCGGCCGCTTCGTCTTCCGTGACAGCGAGACACTCTGGCAGGACGGCCCGCTGACCCTGGCCGTGCGCGGCGGCGGGCTCTGCTACCTCGACGAGATCGTCGAGGCCCGCAAGGACACGACCGTGGTCATCCACTCGCTGACCGACGACCGCCGTATGCTGGCCATCGACAAGACCGGCGAGGTGATCCAGGCCCACCCGCGCTTCATGGTAGTGCTCAGCTACAACCCCGGCTACCAGAGCCTGGTCAAGGACCTCAAGCACTCGACACGCCAGCGCTTTGTCAGCCTGCAGTTCGACCACCCGGCGGTGCCGGTCGAGGCCCGCATCATCGCCGCCGAGGCCGGCCTGACGGCGGCCGACAGCCACCGCCTCGCCGAGATGGGGGCACGCCTGCGCGAACTCCGCGGCTTCGGCCTCGAGGAGGGCGTCAGCACCCGCCTCCTCGTCTACGCCGGGCGGCTCATGCGCGCCGGCCTGGCGCCCACCGAGGCCTGCCGCGCCGCCCTTAGCCAGACCCTGACCGACGACGCGGCGATGGCCGAGACCATCGACGACATCGTCCGCCTCCACGTCGGGGACCTCATGGACGACCACGACCATGGCCGCGCCGACGCCTGACCACGCCGGCCCCAGCCATGGCTTCGCCCTCGACCAGGTCGGCTGGGCCCACCGCGACCTCTTCGAACGCGCCATCGGCGACCTCATGGCGCGCGGCCTGATCGGCCCGGAGCGCCGCGAGGTCACGGCCACCTTCTTCGGGCTCCTGCGACAGGCCGACCGCGGCTCGTGGGACCACGTCCTGCGGCGTTTCCTGGGGGCGCTGACGCCGCGCAACGAGTGGCTCCTGGAGATCCCGGCGCTCTTCGCCGAGGTCGTCGGCCTCGGCCGCGACCTCGCCGCCCGGCGGCCCCACCGCGGCGGGCGCTTCTTTGCCATCCTGGCGGAGCGGGGCCTCGGCGAGACCCCGGCCGAGGTCCGCCTGGCGCTCGACCAGGCGCGACGCCTGCGCGATCTCGACGACGACCTCGCCCTGGCCTTCCTCGAGGGCAGCGCCGACCTGTCGCGGCGGCTGCAGCCCGGCGCCATCGAGGCCTTCGTTGATGCCGGCATGGCGGCCTTCAAACGCCAGCCGCAGGCCGGTCGGGCCTTCCTCGAGGGCCGCCTCGAGAGCGCCGCGGCGCTCATCGCGGCGCTCTCGCGCGAGTGCCGTCTTCAGGACCGTCGCGGCGCCCTCGCCGCCCTGCTGCAGGCCCTCGCCGGCAGCCGCCTGGAGCTGGCGCCGCTGACGGCCCTCGGCGGCGTCCTCCTGGAGGATCGCGGCACCGGCAGTGTCTGCCTCGACGGGGTGCTCTACCTCCCGGAGAGCGTCTGCCGGTCGGAGCACCGCCATGAGAACCGCGCCTGGTACACCCTGGCGGTCGTCTGCGCCGCGGCGGCCTGGCGTCTGGGCGCCTTCTGCCGCCTCGGCGAGCCGCGCCGCGGTCCGCGCCTGTGCGACCTGGCCGGTCCCGGGACCCTGCGCCTCAACGCCCTCATCCTGGCCGAGGCGTCGCGCCTCATCACCGGCGTCCGACGACTCTGGCCGGGCGCCCGCGGGATGCTCCGTGCCGGCCTGGCCGGCGAACGGCAGACGACGGGCGGCGCGGCCCGGCTGGGGGTGCTCTGGCAGGCCCTCGCGGACGACCCCGGCGGGCGCCCCGACGGCCTGCGCCGCCTCCTCACGGCGACCGCCGACGCGGCGACGGTCTTCGAGACCGCCGCACGCCTCGACGACGGCCTCATCGAGGCCTTCCGGCGCGACTGCCCGGCCCTCGCCGACGAGGTCCTCCCGGCCGTCAGCTTCCTACCCGATGACCTCGCCATCGCGCCGGAGACCGGGGCAAGGCCCGACGCGCGCCGCAGCGTCATGACCGCCGCGCCGACGCGGCCCGACGCCGTCGGCACGGGCACCACGGCTCCCGTCGAGGCCGGCCGACCCGACGATCTGCTGAAGGAAGCCGCGGAGGCCGACGACGCAACGACACCGCCGACCGCCTTCGTCTATGACGAGTGGAGCCAGGAAGACCAGGACTACCGCCGCGGGCACTGCCTGGTCTTCGAGTCGATATCCGAGCCCCTCGAGGCCGCGTCGGCGCCGCCCCCGGAGCTGGCTGTCGAAGCCCGGCGCGTCCGCGCCGCCTTCGAACGCCTCCGGCCCGAGGCGCTGCACCGCGAGCGCTTCCTCTGCGACGGCGACGCCATCGACCACGACCGCCTCCTGCGTGCCCTGGTCGAGCGCCGCGTCGACCCATCGCCGCGCTTCGATATCTACGAGAAGCCGCGCGTGAACCGCCGCGACCTGGCCGTCGTTCTCCTCCTCGACCTCAGCGGCTCGACCGGCGAGACCACCGCCGCCGGGCCGCGCCGCCTCGATCTGGAAAGGCAGGCCGCCGCCGTCCTCGCGGAGGGCCTCGACGCCCTCGGCGACCGCCTGATCATGGCCGGCTTCCGCTCGCGCGGCCCCCGAGACTGCGCCTTTGTCGTCTTCAAGGAGATCGACGAGCCGTGGAGCCCGCTCGTCTGGAAGCGCCTGCAGGCCGTCCAGCCCGGCGACAGCACCCGCATCGGGCCGGCACTCCGGCACGCCGGCTGGCGACTCGGACACGTCGCCTGCCGACAGCGCCTCATCCTCCTCATCACCGACGGCAAGCCCATGGATGTCGGCTACGAGCCGGCCACACACCAGGCCCACCACGACGTCCGCAAGGCCTGCGAGGAAAACGCCCGCCTGGGCATACGGACCTTCGCCATCTCGACCGAGGCCAACAGCGCCGCCGATCTGGAGATTATGGTCTCGACGCAGCGCTTCGTCATCCTGCCCGACCTGCGCGACCTGCC
Organism: Lentisphaerota bacterium; assembly: GCA_012514865.1. Classification (GTDB taxonomy): domain Bacteria; phylum Verrucomicrobiota; class Lentisphaeria; order Oligosphaerales; family JAFGRS01; genus JAGVUW01. The sequence goes on from JAAYZO010000149.1 coordinate 10,752, forward strand.
GCGCCTCCTGCCGAAGCTCTACGGCCGCCTGACCCTGTGACCGGCCTGGCGATGCAGGGCGCGGACCGGTCAGACTCGTCAGACCGGTCAGGCCTTCCCGGCCTCGGCCGGCGGCTCGGCCCCCGGCGGGCGCCCCGACGCTCGGCGCTCCCGGCGGGTGGTCACTCCTGCAGGCAGAGCCAGTCGAGGGTCTGGGGTGAGACGAGGTTGGTGAACACCTGCCGCAGGACCGGGTCGTCGAGAGTGCCGAGCTGGCCGACCAGGTAGATGCAGGCGCCGCGGTCGAGGTGCCTGTAGGTCAGAAAAGGCTGCTCGCCGGTGGCGCCCGAGGCCAGCTCGCGGTCCGAGAGGATCACCACCTCGGCGGAGAGGTTGCGGGTGCGCCGGCCGGCCACGGCCTGGCTCAGCGTCACCCATTCGCCGGGGGCCAGGCCCTGCGTCAGCGGGCAGGCCGCCAGCGCCTTGATGCGGCTCATGCGCGCCGTCTGCTGGCCGTGGACGCCGACGACGCCCTCGCTGGCGAAGTCGGCGATGCCATCCTGGTCGGTGATGACGTAGTCGGCGTCCTTGTCCTGCAGGATCATCGACACCGAGGTGATGAGCAGGCCGCCCTGGCGCACGTAGTCCTCCATGCCCTCGTGGATGGCCTGGCTGAAGTACTCGGCGCCGACCGGGACGACCAGGCGCCGGTAGCGGTCGCGCTCCGGCCAGTTCGGCCGCAGGAACAGGTCGGGGCTGACCGTCTCGGGCTGCAGGCCGACGGCGGTGAGGTTCGCGATCATGGTCCGCAGGCCGGCCTGGGCGGCGCGGGCGCCTTTGGTCCAGGTATAGCGGCTGGTATAATCGACGACGCCGATGGCCTTCGGCCGCGGCGCGGCCTGCAGGCCGGCGCCGGCCAGGGCCGCGAGAAGGGCCATGCAGACAACGCGACGCCGGGTCATTCCTCGGGCCCTCCCAGCCAGCGCACGGCCTGCAGCAGCAGGCGCAGCTCGTCGCCCTCGGGGGCCGCCTCGCGGCCCTTGTAGTCGCCCGGCGCCACCGAGGCATAGCCGGGGATCATGCCCTGCAGCACGACGCGGCCCTTCCCGAAGCGCCCCGCGACCAGCGCCGCCAGGCCCTCGGCGTCGGTCAGGATGGCCTCGCCCTGCGGCCCGACGCGCATGCCGATATGGTCGGCGTAGGCATGGCGGACCGTCTGTCCGACGGCCAGGCCGGCGGTGATCGGGTGGTCCTTGACGACCTTCGCCTCGTGGGTCTTGGGTGCGAGGGCCCCCTCACCGATCTCCGGGAAGACCGCGGTCAGGGTCTTGAAGCCGACCGCGTCGTGGAAGAACAGGATCCGGCCGCCGCCGTCGACCCACTCGCGCAGGAGGTCCCGCGAGCGGTTGAAGAAGACCCGCGAGGCGGGCTGCGGCACCAGGACCACCTGGCACTTGCCGAGGGCCTCGCGGTCGAGCCGCGACAGCGGGAAGACATTGAGGTCGTCGTGGCGGCTCAGGGCCTCGAGCAGGGCCGCGGCGCCCATGCCGGCGTGGTAGACGCCGACCTTCAGGCCAGGGCGGTCCGGCACCACCGTCGGCACCTCGGGATTCTCCACCGCCATGACCTCGCCCAGGCCGCGGAAGACCTCCCCGGACGGGTACAGCCCGGCGATCCCCGAGAGTGCCGCCGACGGCCCCAGGGCGACAATCATCGGCTGGTCGCGCTGCGTGATCGCCACCGGCACGCCCTGGCGCAGGCCGGCCGCGTCGGTCTCGGCCAGGACCGCGCCGGTGACCAGGTCACGCGCCTGCAGCGGCCCGGCGCCCAGGCCGAGGCCGGCGGCGTCGGCGACCAGGCGGGCCGTCCCCGTGCCCCACAGGGACACCGCGACGGCGCCGTCCTTCCTGACGCTCTCCAGCATGCGCAGGCCCTGGCTCTCCGCCAGCCGCAGCGGCGGCGCCGCGATGGCCTCGACGCACGAGGCCATGACCGCGCCGGCCTCCGGCGCGAAGCCCATCGTAGCGAACCACGCCCCGCCGCGACGCAGGACCAGCGGCGCCCCGGTGAGGCTGTCGCTGAGGACCACCTCGGCGTCGCCACGGCGCACCTCGACCTGGCCGGCCGCCCAGGTCTTCCCCAGGCCCGCCGGAACCAGCGCGCCCTCCGGGCGGACGTAGCCCGGCAGGCGCGGGCCCACGATCTCGACACCGAACAGCTCGGCGGTCAGGTCGCGGACCTCGGTCAGGTCCGCACGGCTCTGCGCCAGGGCCGTCGCCAGAAGCAGCACCTGCCCGCCCTGGGCGAGGTAGGCGCGCAGGCTCGCCGCCATGGCCTCGGAGAGACCGAGGCCCATATCCTGCGGAATCACGACGAGGCGGTAGCGCCGCAGGTTCTCCGGCGACAGCGCGAAGCGGCTCCCGAGCACCAGGCCGTCGACATCGACACGGCCGCTCAAGGCCACCATCAGGCTGCGGACCTTCTTCGTGTACTCGGTATCGGGCGCCTGCGGGTGCTGCATCATGAAGGGCGTCGGATTGACCGCCACCGCCACCCGCGCCGGGCTGTCGCCGCCCTGCCAGCGCCCCATCGCGCCCAGCCACCGCGCCACCTTCTCACGACCCAGGAAGAGCTCGACGGCGCGCTCCGAGTGCCCGAGGTAGCCGACGTAGAAATCCCCGTACTTCTCTTTCCAGCCCTTGACCCCGTCGTAGTAGGCGCGGACCTCATCGAGGAACACCGGGCTGCGGTGCTCGAAGAACCACAGCGAGCCGCCGTGGAAGCCGTAGGCGTAGTTGCGCGGCAGGTTCACGCCGCGGTAGCTCAGGCCCAGGTCGATCCAGGCGCCGCGGATGGTCTGGTAGGGCTTGCCGGCCTCCTCGCTGTAGCCGCTGAACCACTGCGCGTCGCAGAGTTCCTCGAGGGCGAGGATGTCGTAGCCCCAGCGCCAGCTCTCGCCGCGGAAGCTCTCCGGAGCGTAGTAGCAGAAGGACATCTTCAGATTGAAGGGCGCCGCGGCCTTGCCGGTGGCCGCCACGAGGTCACTGACGATCGCCTGGCGGTAGAGGACGTAGCGCCGGAACCAGCGGTCGGCGGCATCCATGCGCGGCATGCGGTCGCCGCTGTAGGCCTCGCCAAAGCGCGCCTGGCAGAAGGCCGAGAACTCGGCGAGGTCGTCCTCGTGCTCGTCGACGGCCTCAGCACAGTCGACCTCGTGCCAGTGGATGCCGCGGAGGTTCCTGTGACGGCCGTACTGGCGACCGATCTCCTCGGTCATCGCCACGTAGAACTGCACCAGCCGCGGGTCGTTCAGGCCGCGGATGTCGGTGCCGGGGTAGGCGCCGTCCGGCGGCGTCCAGGCCAGCCAGACGCCGATGCCGTGCGGCTCGGTCGCCTGCAGGAACTCCTCGAGGAAGTCGCGGTCGTCCATGCGCGGCTCGGTCACGGCGTGGGTGACCGCGGTGCGGTGCGCGAAGGGCCCGCCGCGGCTGCCCTGGTCAAAGAAGATCACCTCGTTGATGCCGACATCCACGAGGCCCTTGACCATGACCTCCACCGGGAAGTGCTGGCCGTGGCTCTTCCTCCAGATCCCGTACGGCGCCCCGGGCGAGACCCAGGCGCCGATGACGCCCTCGCCGGCCACGGCCGCCAGCGCCGACGCCAGGACCACCACCGCCAGACGACGACTCCGGTCGTGCATGGAACTGCCTCCTCGCAACCGCCTGCGTTACCACCGCCGCGCGCCGCGGGGCGGTACCCGACAAGGTAGCACCGCGCCGCCGCCATGGCCATGGCCCGCAGGCGCGGGGGCGCATGACAGGTTTGTCGGCTGGGCGGGACCTGGAGTTCATCCCGCATGCAGGTTGTAGTGACACCTATAGAACAGGACCCGACAGGGTGCCCAGTCCTGAGTTGGGGGAGTCCAAA